>NZ_JABUMQ010000117.1:0-29690 GCF_013336645.1 Myxococcus sp. CA039A
TTCGAGGGCAGCTCGGGGGCTCGTGGGGCTCACGAGGAAGACAAAGGCCTGCGGCCCGAAGAGCTGGGGGACACGCGCGCACGAACGGGGCGCCACGCGGCGACAGGCGCGGTGCGCGGGGCTGACCGGGGCGGAGCGCCAGGTGGGCCACGTGGCGGCCGGCGGGGCGCAGCGGAGGAGGGCGTCCCGGGCCGGGGAAGTGAACGGCGCGCGCGTCCACCTCGCTGGACGGAGTGTGCTTCCGGGCGCGAGTTCAGGCCCAAACTCGTACCGCGGCGCTCAAGGACCTGGTGGCTGTCAGCCCTAACCTCGCGAAACCACGAAGGCTGTGGCGCCAGGCGTGTGCTTCCGCGTGCTAGGTGGGGCGAACTCCCGGGGAAAAGTGACCAGGCGCGGCATGGCGCGGCGAAAGTGAACGCGAAGTGTCCTCGTTCACTTTCGGGAGGCGAGTATCAAGCCGGATTGGAGGGGCGTGCAGGCGAAGGGTTTCTTCGGCAGCGCGCAGTTTTTTCTGCCTTCGCGTTACAAAGCGGCTCTGAACGATGTGGATGGACGCATCCGGCTTGGGCACGCTCCTAGGTGACGCTCGACAAGAAGAAGCCATTCTCCGATTTCCAAGCCGTTGCGAGAACTCATGCCGAGGCCGAGTTTTCCGGGGCTCTGTTCCGTCTTCAATCCGAGATTGATGTTTGGCCGCACGAGACTGCCGATGGGCATCCGTGGCTCATCGTGTCGATGGACTTCGTCGAGTGCGGAGCGGTTCGAGATACACTGTGACTCGACTTCGATGGGCGAGCGATTCGTGGTGGCCGGAGCCCAAGTTTCCTAAATCGGGACGATGGGGTTTTGGCGCAAGAATCAGACATTGACGTCGGACCACCTGATGGAATCGAGATTGAACAGGGGGCTCCGACGGAACTAGCAGCTGCTGCTTCATGGTTCGCATGTCACGCCCTTCAGTGGCAAAGCAGCCCAAGGCGAATTCATTGGAACCGCTAGGTGGTGAGTGCAAACCATTGTTTAGTGAGAAATGAGGGCCCAAGTATTGGAGACGTGCTTGGTCACCGGCCACTGTCGGCGCAGTCGTTGATCGTAGACTCCTGTTGACTCAACCTTCTCCGTGGTGTGTACAGGCCTGCCGACACTCTTCGTAGTCCATATGGCAGCGAGCGATCATCGCGGGGTCGTCATTTGCGTAGGACCTGCACACTAGATAGATGTCGAAGCATCTCTTGAAGCAGTCCTCCGTTGACTGCGTTGCGCCCGATGTTGTGGGGTGCTGAAGTTTGGAGGCAAGTGCGCCTCCTCCGATAATCATGGCGCCCGACAAAGCTATGCCTGCGAATGAGAACTTCATCTTGATGGGTCCAGAGCTGAGAAGGGCTTCGATGCTTGGTTAGGTGCGGGGGCTCTGTGAATGCGGTGGGCCCGTGCGCACGAGCGCTGCGAATCGCAACAGCCAAGGACTGAGCTGCCCCATGGGATTGATCGGGGGGGCAGCTCAGCGTCTTGGCTTGTCAGGTGCAGGTTGCGGTGCACTGCCGGAATTGGGCAGAGCAAAGGGCGAGATCAGTGGGGTTGCCGGCGGCTTGTATTTTGCACTCATCAAAAAGATAGATGCAGCTTTCACAGGGCATGAGGTGCGCGGTGGATTGGCCCTCTTCTTGACTATCTTGTGAGAGGCTGTCGTTTCCGCCGCATCCCCACAGAATTCCTGCTGCGATGAGCCCTGCAATGCGAATGGCTGACATGGTCATTTCTCCTTGGTTGGTGCTGCGGTGATGGTGCCATTCTGGTGGGGTGGTGTGAAGGGGTTGTTTTTGTGTGGTGATCGTGTGAGAATACATTGAGTCGGTAGTTCTATTCTTCTTCTTTGGCTGGAAGGGTGGCTGAATTGCCAGGGCGAGAGGAGAGTGCTGAGTCCTCTGACTGAATTGTGAGTTTGCCTCCGTGCTCTGTTCTGCTTGACATGTCCATGTCAAACAAGTTGTCCTTCGCAAGGCACGTAGCTCTCTACTCCTCGTCGCTGTTCATCAACTCCGCAACGACCTCGCCGCGCTCAGCAGGCGTCGTCTCTCGCGCGGCGCGCAGGGCCTGGGCGTGTCGGGTCTGCAATCCCTCCAACGAGAAGCTGGCGTGCAGCTCCTGGCGGGAGTCGGCGCCGCCCATCACGAACTCCTTCAGGCGCACCATGGTGTTGAAGTCGGTGGGGTTGTCGACGCGCACGCGGCCCTCGGACAGGGCCTCCTCGAAGCCGAGGAGGTAGCCGTCAATCATCTTCAGCGCGTCGTCCTTCGAGACGGCGATGGCGTTGGCGCGCAGCTCGATGAGTTTCTGGTCCGCCTTGGTGGCGATGCGCGTCTTGGCCTCCTCGCGGCGGCGCAGGCAGTTGTGCTCCTTTGCGTAGCTGGCCACGAGCGAGGTGGCGACACCGAAGCGCTCCGCCAGCTCGCGGTACGAGGCGTAGCTCGTCATGGTGGAGCCATCGGGCAGCGTCTTCACGTCGCCGAAGACGAGGGCGCGGTCCAGCTCCTGGCGCGGGAGCGCGGGCTCCTCGGACTTGCGGGGGCGGCCCGTCTTGCGCTTCGCGGGCGGCGGAGCCTGTGGCGCCTCGGCAGACGCCTCCACCTCGGGCGGAGGTTGCCCGGCGAGGAGGCGCTTGCGGCGGCCGAGGCAGTCGTGCTGCTGGGCGTACCGGGCGACGGCGCTGTGCGCGACACCGAAGCGCTCGGCCAGCTCGCGCAAGGAGGGGAATTGCCTCTTCACACGGCCCCGTGTGGTGGGCACCTCCTCGCCTTCCACGAGAAGCCGGTCCACCTCGTCATGAGGCAGCCGGGGGCCTTCTGCTTTGGTGGGGCGCCCCAGCTTTCTGAGGGGCTTCTTCTGGGCCATGCCTTCCCTCAGCAGCCTCCGGGGGGCTGCGCTGCGGTGTCCACGGCCTGGGTGCGCAGGCGCTGCATCAGCCGCGTGCGCTGGCGCTTCAGGCGCTGGTACACCCGCTCGACCTCGGTGGCGTCACCCCCGACGAGGCGGCTGGCATAGGCACGCAGCTTCTCCCTCCGAACGACGGTGGCCATGAGGACCTCGACGTCGCTGCGAGGCAGTGTGTCCCGGGCGAGGTGTACCAGCACCGCATCCCTCCGCACGAAGCTCCGCCGGACGCTGGGGCGTCTGGGGCTTTCCATCGGCGTGACAGGGCGGGTATCGGGCAGCCACGCCGCGAGCTGCTGGGGCGTGTACTTGTCGTGCTGCTCCGCGCGCTCCTTGCGCAGGTAGCGGAACACCGCGCGCGCCGTCTGTTGGCGCAGCCGGACTGCCGTCCAATCCTGCCAGCGGGGGAGGGGGAAGTTGCGCCCGACGGACAGGAAGGTTGCGAGGACGAGCTGGTCCAGGTCCTCCCGGGGCACCGCGTTGCCGAGGAGGCGGCTGCGCAGGCGGCGCAACATGGGGGCGTAGGCGGAGGCGAGGGCAGCCGTCCACGCGGGGCTGGGGGAGGCCTGCATTTCAGCCACCAGGGCCCGGGTGAGGGCTTCCCGCTCCGGGTACGTCTCCGCGCGCGCGTCAGCCATGGCGGCCAGCACCGATTCGAGCGTGGCGTGGCGCGCGAAGGCGGGCCGCCGTGTGCGCGCAGCCGCGAAGACGGCCTGGTTCCGAGGCGAGAGCGCCTCCACACGCAGCAGGCCGAGGAGGTGGCTGAAGAAGTCACTCACCGAGGACGGGCCTCCCACCACTCGCTCACCAACTCGAGGAAGTCATCCAACTGCATGGTGACGAGGGGCGGCTGCCCGTCGTCCTTGCACACGGCGAGCGGCCAGCGCCCCGGCGGGCACGTCTCCACCGCCTGTCGCATGGCCTCGCGGACGTTGGTGCGCTGGTGGGCCTTTGCTTCGACCCAGAAGCACGGCACCTCGACGTCGGACATCTCCTGTCCGGTGCGGTACTGGAGGCCGCGGCGGATGAGGGCCTCGGGCATCGCCTCACGGAAGCGGTGGACGAGGGCGCGCTCGAAGTCGGCACCCTTGCGACGGGAGGAGGCGCCGCTCACGAGACACCTCCCGACTCCTCAAGCAGCCGCTCCATGTGTCCGCCACGGGCCATGCGCACCGCGAGGCAGCGGGCCACCTCCAGCGCGCAGCGGGCGTCCGCCATGGCGCGGTGGGGCGAGGGCCGGTGGAGGCCGAAGCGCTTGGCCAGGGTGTTGAGGGAGAGGGACTCCACCTCGCCCGTGGCGAGCAGCGGCCACGCGAGGCTGGCGGTGTCGAGGCGGTGGTAGTCGACGGAGGGCAGGGCCAGCTCGCTGCGGCGATACGACTCGACGAGGAAGCCCCAGTCGAAGCTGGTGTTGTGGGCGGCCACGAGGGTGCCCGTCAGCAGCGGCGTCACGGTGGCCAAGACTTCCCGCAGGGGCAGGGCGTCCCGCCACTCCTCGTCGGAGTAGCCGCACACGGCGAGGGCATCGGGGTGGGCGTCGGCCAGCCGGGTGGGCTGCACGCGCGCCTCGTACTCGGCCAGCACCTTGAGGCTGCGGGCGTCGACGCGGAGCACGGCCACCTCCAGCACTTCGTGCCGGGAGGAGTCCAACCCCGTCGTCTCCAGGTCGATGAAGCAGAGCGTCCGCAGATGCGGCGGGAGGCTGGGGAAGAGCGGCTGGCGGAGCGCAGAGACAGGAGTGGTGTCGGAATCAGAATGAGCGAGCAGCACTATGCAACCTCTTTGGCCCAGAACCTGGGCGAGTGGTGTTTGGCGGCGAGGGAGTCCAGCTCGGCCTTCAGCAGCGCGACGCGCGCGGTGCCCAGGCGCTTGCCCGCGTCCTTCAGCAGCGCTTCGAGGGCCTTCTTCTCGACGCTGGCGAGGCGCTGCATCAGCTCCTCACGGGGGAGGCCGGTGGCTCGGGCCAACACCGCGACGGCGGGCTCCAGCGGGTAGTCGAGGCTGGCGACGTTGAACATGCGGTAGCGCGTGCCGGCGAGGACGAGTTCGTCCTTCTCGGCGAGGTGCGCGCGGAGGACGCCCTCCAGCTCCGCCTTGCGCGCGCCGAGAATCCTCGCGAGGTGGGCGACTTCCTGGCGCTCGCGGGCGACGGACTCCAAGTCGGCCGTGTCCTCGCAGACGACTTCACGTCGGCCCTCCAGCGCCTGGGCGTAGGCGGGGCAGTTGCGCCGGTGGTCGCAGTACACGCAGTTGGGGTTGAGGCGGGCGGGGAAGGACTCCGCCTTCTCCATCTGCTGGCCCAGCGTCTCGACGTACGCGAGGGCGGCGTCCAACTGCTCCTCGGTGCGCGTCGTCTCCTGCAGCACGCCGTGGCGCAGCATCCACATGGACAGGCGCACCTTCTTCGCCCAGGGCCACATGCGGCGCGCGGCGAGGGCGTAGAGGCTGAGCTGGAGGCTGGAGTCCAGCTCCTCGCGGGTGAAGAGCTGGTGGTTGGATTTATAATCCATGACGTGGACCGTCTCGTCGTCCACCCAGTCGACGCGGTCGATGAAGCCCAGGACGGTGAAGGGCCCCACCGGCAGGCGGAACTCCTTTTCCACGGCGAGGATGTCGCGGGAGTCCACGCGGCCCTGCTGGCGCACGAAGTCCTGGAGGATGGAGAGGCCCTGCTGGAAGAGGTCCAGGCCGGAGAGGCCCGAGGCGGCCCACTCTTCACGATAAAGCTGGAGGGCGCGCTCCTCGGAGAGGCGGCCCGCGTACTCGGTGTCGATGACTTCCTGAAGCAGCCGCTCGAGGACGCTGTGCAACGCCTTGCCGAAGCTCAGGGGGATGCCGGGCTCGGCGGTGTGCTTGTCGAGGTAGTGGAGCTGGTAGGACAGTGGGCAGGCCTCGAAGCGGGTCAGCCGGCTGTATGACAAATGCTCGTTTCGCAGTGCGCTCATGACGTGGGCCTCCGGGCCGGTGCAGTGGCGTGTCGCGAGACAGTCATCACGCTCTTTTCGAGAGACACATCAAGTCGAAGCGGGGATGCCGGGCGGGCCCGTGTGTCTGTTTCACAGGCGTGGGCCACGCTCATGGCGACACCTCCGCGGAGGCCTGCCGCTTTTCGAAGGACATGACGCGTGAGCCCGGGAAGGCAGACAGGACGCGCACCAGCGTGGCGGCGTGCTCCGGGGTGAGCTCCTTTCGGGCTTGGCCGGTGTAGGCAGGGACGAGCCACACTTCGCCGTAGGTTTCGGAGGCGAAGCACACCTCGGCACCGAGGGCCTTGAAGCTGGCGATGTCCTCGTCGGTGAGGCCGCGCAGGGCGGAGAGAGAGGACTCCGCGTTCAGCTCCTTCACGTCGGGAGACGGAGTGGGTGGCGCGGGCTTGGAGGCGGAGGCTGGGGCGTTCTTCTTCGAGCCAGCCTCGGGCAGCGGATGGCCGAAGAGATCCACAGCGGCTGGAGCGGACTTCTTCGGAAGCACGGGGACATGCGGCGCGGCCACCTCACGATGAGGCCGGGCCTGCCGATTGACCTTCAGCCACTCGGTGCAAGTACCCACGCCGGGCAGAGCGCAGCCACCGCCATGCCGGTAGTGCATGCAGTGGTTGCCCTCGCCGCGGACATAGGCTTCGCACGTCACGCCAGGCGGACGCTGTGGGGCGGGAGTGGGCTGGAGGAGGTGTGTAAGGGCCATGCGCGGATGTCGGCGGCGCGTGTTTGCCGATACATCCTAAACTCACCCCATCCCTTCGATTTGGGACAAGAAATCATTTCGCCCGATTTTATTTTTGGATTTCCCCTGGCGAGCGAAGCGCCGAGGGAAAGAAGCACAAAGGCATTCGGCGACAAATCGGGGACATCCCTCGCCTGTGGACAGCTCATGGACGGCCCGTGGACATGTCTCTGTCCACAGTTTTCGCGAGTGATTGCGCGAAGATGGGTCGCTGTGGACAGTGTGGACAGCTTCTGAAGAGTACCCCTACGTCATGTGTGCGCGCACGCGAAGGCTCCATGTACAAGTGCGCGCGCACGCATACGTGTCTCTCCCTATAAAAGCTGTCCACACTGTCCACAGTGAGGTTTTCGTTAAGGAAGTCATGGAGTTAAGTGTGGACAGAGTGCTGTCCACAGCTGGCCACACCCACTCATGAAGTGAAAGTCAGTGCATCTGTTTGTGAATGCGAGGGCGGCCACCTCAACGTCCTGGACTATCTCTCGCCCTGTGGACAGCGCGTGGACGGCCCGTGGACATGTCTCTGTCCACAGGTTTCGCGAGTGATTGCGCGAAGATGGGTCGCTGTGGACAGTGTGGACAGCTTCTGAAGGGTACCCCTACGTCATGTGCGCGCGCACGCGAAGGCTCCATGTACAAGTGCGCGCACGCGCATACGTGTCTCTCCCCATAAAAGCTGTCCACACTGTCCACAGTGAGTATTTCGTTAAAGAAATCATAGAGTTAAGTGTGGACAGAGTGCTGTCCACAGCTGTCCACGCTGTCCACACCCACTCGTGAAGTAAAACCTTGTGCGGCTGACTGTGAAGGCGCGCGCGCGGGCATGCGGCGTGGGTGGATGCGTCCACGCCATGGCTTGTGAATGCTCGCAGAACGGCCGGAAACGGCCTCCACGCGCGTGAACGGGAGCGGGAGCCACTTTGGGCCACATCTGACGCCTTCCGTGTCATCTGCGCCCTGTCAGGGCCGTCGCTTCCCGGTTTTCTGAGACGCGCAGGATGGGCGGTTGGCAGGGTTGCTCCGGCCGCAGGAGGGGCGGTGATACAGCGAGACAAGGGTGTTTCACATGGCGCACGTCCGAATGCGTGGACGAGCAGTTTGCTGTGCGAAGCCGAAGCCCGAACGGGTGGGCGGCTCGTGTCTCCGTGCGACGTCGAAGTCCGAGTGACGACGTGCGGGCATGAAAGTCGCAGAGGCGCGCGCGACCGTGTCCCCAACGCCACATCAACCACTTCGGATGTTCTCGCTGGAAAACTTAAGCGTGGCGATAGCGACGATGAATGCGTGACTGTCTGGGTATTGGGAGTTTGGGAGGGGGGTCGAGACATGAATAACAAGCATCACCATGAAGCGCGGAGGGGTGTTGCCGGCGTGGGAGGGCTGGGTGCGCGTTTCTCTTCGCGCCGTCACGCCGTGGTCACGCCCAGGCTTCACGCTGTCGTGCGTATTGCCCGCGGGCACGTTTCAGCGCGGTGTCGTCCTTGGGCTGTGAGGGGAAGCCGCGTGAATTACGCGTTCGGCACGATGTGCTGGTTTGTTGTGATTGGCTCGACACTGATGCCGAGGCGCTGGTGCGCCGTTCAGCGTGGGCATGGCCTGCGCTGTGGGAGCCTCGTTCTGGTCTCCCTGGGCGCGCCGCTCTCCCGTTGTCGTGCCCCCAGCCGGAAGGGGGCTTGCCCGTTACCGTAGCCAGGGGCTTGGGTGCGTGGAGCGCCCGCCTCTTCCTTCGACAGTCGCGCCACCGCCACGAGGTACCCGCCGAAGATAGGAACCCTCGGAGGCGCTGGCGCCATTCCTTGAACGGGGCTCGGCCTTGTCTCCCCTCACCCGGCACTTCCCCGCGCGCCGAGCGCAGGGCCGGGGCGGCATGTATCAGTGAGTCGTAACTGGAGTGCGCTCAATCGAGAGCTTGGCATGGCCCTCCGGACGGCCGAGGCGCAGCGTGCCTATCGCGTCTTGCGGCGCAACTGGGAGGCGCTCTCCGACTTCGAGCAGCCAGAGGATCTTGTTTCATTCCTCACTGCGCGCGAAGGCGAGTCTCACAGCAAGGATGGCTTACTCGCGGGCCTCGTCATGCTGGTGCAGATGGGCGCCGCGGCTAACGCCTTCGTGGCGTTGTTGTGGTTGGGCCTCTGGCCAGGATTGGACAGCGTGTATCGCCGATGTCTCAGGCGAATGGAGACCGCACCTGTGGAGGTGGTGTCCTCGATTGCCGCGTCCTTCATGGGGCTCGTGGCGCGTGTCGAATTGTCCGGCGTCCAGCGTGTGGCCGCGACACTTGTGCGTGGTACGGAGCGCGACGTCCTCAAAGACTGGCACAAGGAGTTCGAGGCGCAACGCCAACGCGTGCGCCTTGGGAGACTGGCTGAAGCAGACGGCGGGGCTCCCTCGGGGCCGTGGCCCGTCTCCTCCGTGCCTCGAGCCCGCTCCTTCAACACAGAAGTGGAAGAGCTGCGCGCGCTGCTCCTCCCGTTGATGGGCGAGGACACCGACTTGGTGGTGTCCGTCCTGCTGCGCGAAGAGGACTACGCAGAGGCCGGCGCGAGCTTCGGGCTTGCACCTGCGGCGGCGCGAAAGCGCGTCCAGCGGGCCCTGGTCCGCCTGCGGAAAATGAAGAATAAAATCCCCGAAAAAGATTTCTTGTCCCAAATCGGCGGGTGGGGGTGAGTTTTAGAGTTTGTGGATTTTGAAACAACCGAGAGGACACCGGGAGGGGGCGGCTGACGGAATGCGCGAATCGTATGTCCCCTCCGCGTGCCGCCTGGCTTTGAGGGAGTAACGGGCCGCCTCGCGCCCCAATCCAATCCTGCTTCGAGACACCCTGTCCGTCCCGGCGGACAGCAACGCCCCTGTATTGCCTGCAACCTGGAAGGACTGAATGAAGACAGCCACGCGAAACAACTTCGAACATGGTGAAACATACGTGCGCTTCTTCGCGCGCATCGACGGGCACCACCTCCGGGTGGTGGGCAGGGGCGACTCAGGGCCGGAAGCGGGGGGCCGTAGCCCATGCCTCTGCTGCGAGTGCGCCGGGGCCCAGGCCAATGACTACGTCCGCGTGCCGGGCCTCTTCCGCCGGTGGGAGATTCAGCACGTGGTGGACACCGACGCGGACTTCAACATCGAGGCGGCGGGCTCCACGGAGGACGGCACCGAGTTGTTCTCGGTGTACCGGCGCGAGCGCCACGCCCCCACCACGCACTGCCAGAAGGAGGAATGAGCACCATGACCAACATGTGGGAACAGACGGCCGCGATGGCCAAGCAGCACGAGCAGGCCGGCGGCGCCTGGCTGAAGCTCGCGAACGACGGGGACACCGCAGTCGTCGTCTTCCTCGGGGAGCCGTACCCGCGAGAGGTGTGCTTCATCGGCGGCCGGTGCGTCGCCTTCGACGAGAAGCTGAGGGCCCAGGGGCACAAGTCCTCGTTGCGCGTCACCTACAACGTGGCCCTGTACAGCAGTCGTGAGGTGAAGGTGCTCGAGCGGCCCACTGCCTTCTTCGACACGCTCATGGAAGTGCGGGCGAAGTACGGGCTGGAGAAGTGGGCCTTCGAGGTGAAGCGTCACGGCGTCGCCAATGACCCGAAGACGACGTACTCCATCCTCCCGGAGTGCCAGCTCTCCCTGGAGGAGCAGCAGGCCTTCCAGGCGTTGCGCCTGCACGACATCCAGAAGCTGCACACCGCCGAGGCTGCCGCTGCGGCGAGCGGCACGCCGCCTACGAGCGCTTCCAGTGCGAAGGCGAGTGAGCCTGTCGACGTGAAGCTCGCACAGGCCATGGCCACCGCGCTGAAGGCGCTGCCGCGCGAGGCCGTGGACCGCTTCCTCCAGAAGTTCGCCGTGCAGCGCATCCGCGACTTGCCGGCTTCGAAGGGGGAGCTGGCGCGCGCCTTCGTCGACTCCCTCGTTACCGAGTACTCCCCGGAGAGTGTCGCGGACGTGGACCCCTTCGGGCCGTGAGCGCCCCCTGCTGACCCTGTTGCCGTAGCCATGCGCGAAGGGGGCCTGTTGCGTGCCCCCGACGCGCCTCACTGAGGAAACAAACGAATGGTGGAAGACTTCTCCGAATGTGGGGACGGGGGACGTGTTGTCTCTCGCGCCCAGGACTCCAGCATGGGGGCCGCGCCGTCTGCGCCTGCGCGCAACGCGGGTACGGACAAGCGGACGCTGCGCGTGCGCGTGGACGCCGGGCTGAGGCTCGCGGCGAGTGACGTGCCGCCGAAGATGGTGGAGGGCCTCTGCCGCGCGCTCTCCCTACCCAATCCCGCGTACTGGAAGCTGGTGCGGCTGCGCAAGCGCCCGGGGGCAGAGCCCCAGACGCTCTCCTTCATCCGTCAGGAGGAGCGGGAGCTGGTGCTGCCGCGCGGGGCCATTCACCTGCTGCGCCGTGCCGCAGACGAGGCGGGCCTGACGTTGTCCTTCGAGGACGCGCGGGTGTTTCCGGCGAAGCGCCTGCCGAAGCTGCCGGAGGTGTCCTTGCGCGACTACCAGGCCGAGGTTGTGGAGAGGCTGGCGAAGGCCACTCAAGGGACGGCGGTACTCCCATGCGGGGCAGGGAAGAGCGTCCTCGCAGTCGGCGCAATCTCTCGGCTCCGCACGCCGACGCTCATCCTCGTCCACACCCTGGACCTGGCGGAGCAGTGGAGAGAGCACATCCGCGAGCGCCTGGGGATGGAGGCCGGCCTCGTGGGCGCGGGCGAGGAAGAGGTGCGGCCCGTCACCGTGGCCGTCGTCCAGTCCCTGGCCCGGTGGGAGGAGGCGAAGCTGGACGCCTTCCTCGGCCGCTTCGGCCTGCTCGTTCTCGATGAGGCCCACCACATTGGTGCAAGCGCCTTCCATCGACTCGTGGACCGTTGCCCGGCGCGGTACCGACTGGGCCTGACGGCGACGCCCGAGCGGGAGGACGGGCTGACGCCGCTCCTGCGCTTCTACCTGGGAGCGCCTCTGGCCGTGGTGAAGCACGAGGACCTCGTCGCGCGCGGAGTGCTGGTGGTGCCCGAGGTGCGCGCCGTGGAGACGGCCTTCGATTTCCCCTATGGCCGCGCCTCCGACTACGCGCCCATGCTGGAGGCGCTGGCGGAGGACAAGGCGCGCAATGACCTCGTCCTCGGTGCCGTGGCTCGCGAGGCCTGGGCGGGCCACCTGTGCCTCGTCCTCACGGGGAGGGTGGACCACTGCGAACTGCTGGCGCAGCGGCTCTCGGCCACCGGCCTGTCGGCCGCCGCGTTGACGAGTGGGGTGCCGCGCGAGGCGCGCAAGGCTCTCCTGGACCAGGCTCGCGCCGGGCGCGTCCGTGTGCTGGTGGCCACCAGCCTGGCGGATGAGGGGCTCGACTTGCCGCGCCTCTCGCGCGTCTTCCTGGCGTACCCCGGCCGTGCGCGTGGACGCACCATCCAGCGCCTCGGACGCCTCATGCGCCCGCACGAAGAGAAGAAGAGCGCCGTCCTCATCGACTTCGTCGACGGGAAGGTGCCGCTGCTCCGGCGCCACCACGCGGAGCGCCGCCAACAGTACGCCACGGTGCTGGGAGTGACGGCCCACGCTGGCGTGCATTGAACCACCACAGGGAGTGAGCACCTTCGATGACGACACCTTCTGATACCACTCCAAGCCCCGACGACATCCGCGCCACCTGGCGGTGGCTGGCGCATGCACCGCATGGTGTGAGCGAAGTCCGCATCATCCGCCCGGGCGGGGGAGGCCTTGCGGGCCTGGGCTTCTTCGACGACGAGGAGGCCTTCGTTGAGGCCTGCGTGGCGGCCAATGCCGACGGCAACGTGTATGTGGGCATCCAGCCGCGGCCCCGGCGCCTGCTCGAGCTGGCCCCCAACGTCCTGCGCCCCTTGCGCAGCGGCGCGGGTAACAAGGACATCGAGGTCGTGACGGCCACGGTGGTGGACCTGGACCCCGTGCGCCCCAAGGACACGGCCAGCACCGAGGACGAGCTCTCGCTGACGCTCCAGGTGGCGGACGCCGCCGCGGCCTGGTGTGAAGCGCAGGGCCTCGTCCGGCCGCGACTGAACATGAGCGGCAACGGGGCGCAGCTCTGGTTCGCCCTGCCGCCGCAGCCCCTGGAGGGGGAAAGCCACGAGCGCGTGCAGGCGGGCCTGAAGTCCTTCGAGGCCGAGGTGCGTGCCCGCTTCGCCTCCGAGCGCGTGCGCGTGGACTCCATCCACGACGTAGCGCGCGTCATCAAAGTGGTGGGCACCATCAGCCGGAAGGGGGCAGGGACAGCGGAGCGGCCCCACCGAGCAGCTCGGGCGCTCGCCGGCTTCGAGCGCGTCGAGGATCCCCAGCTCTTGGAGCGCCTGCTCCGTGCGCCGGTGCAGCAGCCGCTGGCGAACCAAGCGCGTCCGGCCCAGGTGACGATGCCGTTGGCACCCTCCACCTCGGCACCGCAGGGGACGGTGAAGGCCCGCCGGACGGAGACGGGGGAGTACGACTGGGCGCACCCAGTGGAGATGTGCGGCCCGGTGCAGCGCCTGTGGGAGCAGGGGGCGGAGGACCGGAGCGTCGCCATCTTCAACATGGTGCGCTTCTTCGTGCACAAGGGACTGGGCCTCGATGAAATCACCGAGCTTGTCAGCGAGTACGACAGGCGGGGCCTTGGGAAGCTGAAGGGCCGGGACGGCGTCGGCTACATCCGCAAGGCCCACGAGAAGGTGGTGGCCACCGCCCGCGAGGATGGCTCCGTGGCGCCGCCCTGCCACTCCCTCCAGGGCATGGGCTACTGCCGAGTGAATCGCGAGCCGGACGTGCGCTGCGAGCTGTACGACGTCGTGTTCGACATCGAGGCGGCTGTGGATCGCCTGGCCACGGCGCCGGCCCAGGAGGTGGAGTACCGCCTCAAGCCAATTCTCGAGGCCATCGCCCACCGTCCGCCGTCCGCGCAGGAGAAGTACCTGGGCCTGCTGGAGGTGCGCACCGGCCTGGCCGCGCAGAAGCTCCGGCTGGCCATGGCCCGCGCCGTGCGCAGTTCAGCGGCGGGCGAGGGGGCGGAGGGCGCGGACTCCAAGGGAGGTGGGAAGGGCAGCAGCGGCGACGACACCATCGACGGCGAGGTGTACGAGGACGCGTACTGCTACTACACGGTGACGCAGAGGGGGGAGGCGAAGGCCATCTCCTCCTTCACCTTCACGCCGAAGGCCCTCGTGGAAACCGAGGAGGGGGAAGTGTTCCTCGGGGACGTCCGCACGGACAAGGGCACCAGCATGGAAGGAGCCCGGCTGCCGCGCCGGGCCTTCCATTCGCGCAAGGAGCTGCTGAACCACCTGCCGTCCGTCCACACGCAGTGGACGGGCAGCGACAACAACGTGCAGGGGCTGCTGCGCGCGGTGGCTCGGCGTGCGGTGCCCCGCCTTCCGGGCACCACCACGCTGGGCGACTTCAAGCGGGGAGAGCACCACGTCTGGGTGGCGCCCGGGTGCACCATTGGGCGGGAGGGTTTCCTCTCGGCGTCTCCCGTGGCGTACCTGCCGAATGGCACCTCGCTGGAGGCGCGCATCCGCTACGAGGCCACGGACGAGGACACGTTTCACGACGTCGCGCGCACCGTCTTCGAGTACCTGCCACAACTCAACACGCCGCAGGTGGTGCTGCCCATGCTGGGGTGGTTCTTCGCCACGCCCATGAAGCCGCGCCTCATGGAGAAGGTGGGCTCCTTCCCGCTCCTCTTCATCCACGGGACTCAAGGTAGCGGCAAGTCGAGCATGTGCACCGACGTCTTCTGGCCCCTCTTCGGCGTGCCCGCGTCTGACGCGTACAGCGTGACAGAGACGGAATTCGCCCTGGTGAAGCTGCTGTCCGCCACGCGCTCCGTGCCGGTGGTGGCCGACGAGTACAAGCCCTACGACATGCCGCTGCACCGGCTTCAGCTGCTGCACCGCTACATGCGGCGCCTCTACCGCGGGGAGACGGAGGAGCGGGGCCGCTCGGACTTGTCGGTGGTGAGCTACCGCCTGCACGCGCCGCTGTGCGTAGCGGGTGAGACGCGTCCCACGGAGGCCGCACTCCTCGAGCGCCTTCTCACCGTCAACCCGGAGAAGGCGACGCTGAAACGGCGCGAGTGCCGGGTGGCGTTCCGCAAATTGAAGGGCGTCAATCTGGCCCTCTTCGCGCCTCGCTACATTCAATTCTGCCTGGGGCGTGACTTCGGCAAGGACTGCCAGGTGGCCCGGACGGTGGCGGACGTCCTCCTCGAAGGACGTGAGGTGCCTCCGCGCGTCGTCGACAACCTGGTGGCCATGCTGCTGGGCATTCACCTCTTCGAGGAATTTGCGCGGGAGTGTGGCTACCCGTTGCCCACCGACTTGGGCGCCCGCGAAGCAGTCAACGCCGTGCTGGAGGACATCCTCGAAACGGAAGCCGGGGTGAAGAATGCCCTCGACGTCTTCCTGGAGAAGCTGTCCGTCATGGCAATTCAGGGGGACCTGCGGCACCGGGTGCATTACGTCTTCGAGGGCGAGCGCTTCTGCTTGCACCTGGAGAGCGCCTACGACGCCTTCCGCGCCCACTGCAAGCGCGTCGACTACGAGGGCGAGGTGGTGGACACGAAGGCGCTGCGGCGCCTGCTGCACGAGAATCTCCGCGAGGGCGGCTACGTCGTCTCCCTGAACGAGCGAGTCTGCTTCGACGGGCGGATGAACCGTCGCCGCGCCGTGGTGCTGGACTTGTCTCGCACTCGCCTCGTCTCGGTGGAGGACTTCCCGCAGTCCCACGACTGGCGTGCGCGCAACGGCGACTCAGCAGCGGAAGACGCCAGCGGATAGCCAGGCCGGGAGGTGAGTGCCCTACGGCCGACAGCCGAGGGGCGTGGAGACGCGTGGGCATGTTCCCCAATGCTTGCAGGTGACTTTGTCATGGTGATGACGCCGAGAGTGTCGAAGCAGGACGAGGTTGAGGATTCATCCATGGGGCACCTCAGCACCCCACAGCAGCGACACGACGATGCCGTCGATGTACTGACGGAGGCCCTCTGGGAGTTGTGGCTTCGTCGCCATTCGCAAGCACCGAAGTCGAAGGAAGAGGAGCGCACCCATGGCTGAGACGCAGACTCTCGACTTGTCTTCTCCCCGGGACAGAGCGTCCATGGGTTTCGCCCGAGGGCAGGTTGCCCCGGACGAAGGAGACATCACCATGGCGAAGAGAGGGATTGTTCGCGCCGCGCGCAAGCAACTGGCGGATGTGCCGCAGCAACTGGCTACCCTGGCCCATATGCGGGTGCCGGAATTGGCGAAAAAGTACCAGGAGTTGTACGGCGAGCCCACGCGCAGTCGCAACGCGAACTACCTGCGCAAGCGCCTGGCCTTCCGGATTCAGGAGCTGGCCGAAGGAGGACTTTCCGCGCGCGCCGTGGCACGCATTGCGGAATTGGGTGACACGCTGCCCGAGAGCTGGCGGATGCGGCAATCGGAGGTGGAGAAGAAGAACGATGCCGCGCCTCCGTCCGCAGCAGATGACGGCCGCGACGTGCGACTCCCGCCACCCGGCGCGGTGCTGACGCGTCTGTACAAGGGCTCGCAGCTTCGGGTGACGGTGCGGGAGGACAGCTTCGAGTACGAGGGCAAGCAGCACCGCAGCCTCTCCAGCATCGCCAAGCTGGTGACGGGGACGGCCTGGAACGGCTTCACCTTCTTCGGCCTCAAGGCCAGCAGCTCGAAGGCGGTGAAGTCATGAGCGGCCCCTCCTTCTTTCAGACGCACATGGGGCAGCGGTTCTACGAGGGGACGATGCCGGCGCTCGTCCGTGAGCTGAAGCGCCTCAACGACAACGTGGAGCGACTGGTGGCAGTGGCCGAGCGTTTCGCAGGGTCGCCGCCGTCCTCGAGGGCCGGCGCGGAGACTCCGCCGCCAGGGGACTCGGAGGGGACATGAGGAAGCGCAAGCCGACGCGGGTTCCGACGGACGCGAAGCGCTGCGCCGTTTACACCCGCAAGTCGACCGCCGCGGGCTTGGAGCTGGAGTTCAACTCCCTCGATGCCCAGCGCGAAACCTGCGTGTCCTACGTGCAGCGTCAGCCCGGCTGGACTCTCGTGGACGAGAGATACGACGACGGTGGCTTCACGGGCGCGAATATGGAGCGGCCCGCCTTCCAGCGGCTGCTTCAGGATGTGGACGCGGGGCTGGTGGACGTCGTCGTAGTCTACAAGGTCGACCGTCTCTCGCGCTCCCTCCTCGACTTCGCGAAAGTCATGGAGCGCTTCAATGCGGCAGGCGCCTCCTTCGTTTCGGTGACGCAGAACTTCAGCACGGCGGACGCCATGGGGCGCCTGACGTTGAACATGCTGATGTCCTTCGCCGAATTCGAGAGGGAGATGATTTCCGAGCGGACGCGGGACAAGATTGCCGCCGCGAGACGAAAGGGCAAGTGGACTGGCGGGCGCGTGCCGTTGGGCTACGACGTGGTGAATCGGCGCCTCTCCGTGAATGAGTATGAGGCCGTGGTGGTGAAGGAGGCCTTTGACTTGTACCTCCGACACGGGACGGCTTCAGGCGTGGCTCAGCTCCTCAACGAGAAGGGGCGGCAGACGAAGCGGTACGAGAACCGGAGCGGTGATGCACAAGGCGCTCGTCCCTGGACGACGCAGGATGCCCTGCGTCTGTTGCGCAACCCCCTCTATGTCGGCCTGATTTCCTACGGGAATGAGACGCACCAAGGAGAGCATCCGGCCATCGTGGATGAGGACGCCTTCCGTCGGGCTCAGGCGATGCTGGATGGACGTCGCTTCGGCGGCCAGTCTCACGGACGCAACCCGGACTACGTGTTGCGTGGCCTGCTGCACTGCGGCCTCTGTGGGGCGGCGATGACGCCCGGCAGCAGCCGCAAGGGCACACGCGAGTACCGCTACTACCGCTGCACCACTCGGGACAAACAGGGGCGGGGTGCCTGTCTTTCCGCCCCCATGGCGGCACCGGCCCTGGAGGACTTCGTCGTTGCGCGACTCCGCGAGACCTCGGTGAGCGGCCCCCTGGCAGGGGATGTATACGCCCGCCTCACGGCACGGTTGGAGGAGAAGCACCAAGCCCTCCGTGCCGAGCGCGCGCAGTTGCCGAAAGAGCTGGCCCGGCTCTCCAAGGAGTCGGCGAAGTGGGTCGACTCCCTTTCATACTTGGAGGGGCCTGCCCGGCGCGTTGTCGAGGCGAAGCTGATGGCTGCGGAGGAAAAGGCCGTGGGCCTGGAGAAGCGACAGGCGGAGGTAGAGCGCGGCTTGGACGCCACGAAGGGTGAGAAGTTGGAAGCCGCGTGGGTTGCTCAAGCCCTCGCGGACTTCGATGCCGTGTGGGACGCCCTCGTTCCAGCCAACCGAGGGAGACTGCTGCGCGCGCTCATCGGTCGGGTGGTGGCGAATGAGATGACTGGCTGCATCGACGTGTACCTGGCCCAGGCCAGTGACGGTGTTGTGGCCACGCGTGGAGATGCAGCGGCATGAGTACGCGCCTCGAATCCTTGCCAACGGAAGTGAGCCTCCTTCGTGCGCGCTTTCATCGCGTCCGTCGGATGGGAGTCACGTTCGTCGAGGGGGCACCACAGCCCCCGTGCGGGGAGTCGAGGCGCCCGTCCCGCGTCGCGCGCATGCTGGCCCTTGCCCACCACGTAGGGGCCGCTATTGCCCGGAGACAGGTACGGAGCGCTGCGGACGTCGCGGGGCAACTGGGCTTCTCGCGGGCGCGAGTGACGCACTTGCTCGACTTGCTGCTGTTGGCCCCGGACATTCAGGAGGAGCTGCTGTTCCTTGAGGCCGTCGACGGAAAAGAGCCTCTCGGGGAAAGAGTCCTACGGGCCGTCGTTCATGCCGGCGCATGGGAGATGCAACGCGAGCGATGGCGCGCTGTAGCTCCTGTATTTCGCTCCGAATAGGGCTGGCCCCGTCGAATTGAGACGAGGGGCCTGCATTATGAATTGCAATGCGTCGTCGAATAGATGGAATGCTGTCGTCGAAATGCGCGGACGTCACGGTCCGCAGAGAGCGAGAGAAAATGCAGAACGACATGATGGGAACCCTCCGCGCGGTGATTGCGCAGGAAGTGGAGAAGCAGATGGGCCGCCAGACGGAACTCCTGGAGCAGATTGCCCGGTACCTGGGCGTCCCTACGACGAACGGTGTGTCGGCTGTCCCCGCGCCAAAGCGCGCCACTCCCACACCGCCGAGACGGCGCCAGGCGAAGGGCGAGCCTGCTCCGAAGAAGCGCGGGCGCCCCCGGACGACTGCGAAGGGCGCCACGTCGGCGAATGA
The DNA here is from genome assembly GCF_013336645.1 of Myxococcus sp. CA039A. Taxonomy (NCBI): domain Bacteria; kingdom Pseudomonadati; phylum Myxococcota; class Myxococcia; order Myxococcales; family Myxococcaceae; genus Myxococcus; species Myxococcus sp. CA039A. The sequence continues at coordinate 18,887 of NZ_JABUMQ010000117.1, forward strand.
AGCCGAAACGAGCGCGGCGCCCTTCAAGCAGGGGCAGGAAGTCCGCTACAAACAAGGGAGGGGAACCTTCCCTGCCGTGGTGAAGGCTGTTGATGCTGGGGCAGGGACTGTCACGCTCGAGCGCCAGGGCGACGGAAAGCAGGTGGTTCGTCCATACTCAAAGGTGGAGGCAGCATAGAGGGGAATTGCACAAGCGAGTGTCGGGCGGAGTCCATTGATCGCATCGGTGACGGTGTGCGCACGGTGATGGACCCGCTCGTCATTCTATAGGGGCGATGAATGCTTGGCGGAGCGCGCCGAATGCAATCTGGACCGCCCGACCTCAAATGGGGGGCGGTCTCGTGTCTCGGCAAGAAGATGCCGAGTCACGCCACTTCTGGTGCCCTCTTCTTCCTCGGTTTCCGCCTCGCGCAGTCAAACTGAAGGAGGAGCGCCAGACCAGTTCCTGACGCTTCCGCTCGACAGGGTCCTGTCAGGGTTTCTCATTGGGAGACGACTCTGTGGGGGTAAAGCCGCTGCTTCCTTTGTAGTGGAACCAGTGACTATATGTGCCGCCTTGCCCGCATCCATCCGAGTAATGGAAGCCAATGCTGGCGACCTTGTCTCCGGATGCAAATGGATTGAATCGCACGAGAGCGGTCTTGCCGGTGTCTGTTGTTTGGAATGACAGGATTTCGGCGTTCGGGCCTGTGGGTTCATTTGGCTGCCAATATCCGCTAATTTCCGGCTGCGTCACGGAGGCCCTTAGCAGCAGGCCATTTGTGCCGTAGGTCCAGCCGTAGAAGTCTGTCACAGTAACCAGTTCCACTGTCTTGTAGGTGCTGGCGTTTGTTTCGAACGTGAGCGTGCCATACGGTCGAGTTAGCCAGTAGGGGCCAACCCGAACCTTCTTTGTGAGCGTGGTTGCTCCGCAGTTCCCTGAAACTTGCGCGGTCAGTGTGATGTCACCAAAGTTGGTGCCCTTTGTGAGTGTGCCTGTGTTGTCGCTACGGGACGCCGCAGTCGCCAGGGTCACATCGCTTGTGCTCCAAATCACCGACGTGCTGCACGGCAATCCAAGGAGTCGATACTCATGGGGCGCTGTAGTGCAGAGTATAGATGGTCCCTGAATGGACATCGACGGGTATCCAGGGTTGGTGACGTCAGACTGGTAGGGTCCATAGCTGGAGCTTCCTGTCTTCACGGCTACGGAGATGTCTTCCTGAGCGGCGCCGCATATGGGGGTGAGGGTTAGGATGGCGTCGGTGGTCGTCAACGTGGCTGGAGCAGGCGCTCCCTGATAGGACCAGCCGTTGCTCGCCGAGCCGAGGTCCCATTCATACGCTCTGATATCCCTGATGCCCTCCAGGTTGGTCACGGTGAATGTCTGGGCCGTGGTGTCGCCGCAAGTCCGGGCTACTGAACTGGGTGCTAGGGAGAATGCAGGGGGCACGACCTCTGTGATGGAGATTTGATTGATTAGGACCTGCGTCGTTTTCGAGGGAGAGCCCTGGGTCGCCAGGACGATGAGATAGTCTGCATCCTCGGCGGGGGCCCACTCGGGGAATGTGTAGGTTTTTGCGGTTGCGTTGATGTACGAGAAGCCCACGATGTTATTTTGAAGTACCGCCCAGTAGTCCTCTCCGACGGAGCCACACACAGTGGGGTTGGTGTCGTCGGGAGCGGGGAGCTCCGTGAATGCAGAGAAGCTGAGGCGCGGATTGGAGGTCGGATCTTCGGACGTTCTCAATGCGTTCACGCTAATAATGTACTTGAGCCCGACCCTGAATGGATACTCAAGGGCATAGGCTGTTCCTAGGTTTTGAGCTAGGGTGTTTCCTATTTTGGATTCAAGGATCACTGAATTTCCATTGAATTTCGCCCCTCCGGCGACTGGGTAGTGGGCTACGTCATTGATCTTGGCCGGTGTCGGGATATTGAAAACGTTGCATAGCTGCGTGGACAGGCCGCTTGGTTTGTAGGTGATGGTTTTCTGGGCGAACGCTTTGGTTGGTGTCAGTGCAGTCAATAGTGTGAATGCTATCGTGAGGATTGACGTGAAGCGAACGCTCATGGAGCACTCCTGAGATGGATTTGCCTGGAGTCTGAGAGAGGAGTTGTCAGATGTCCAGGGAGGCTGGATGGCCTGGGCCAGCCCACGCCCCGGTGCCTCAGTGTGATGGACCGGCTCAGCGAGGTCGCCCGTGGGGGCATTTGGGCGGAGCACCGCTTCGAGCAGAACAGAGTTCTGCGTGCTGGGGAGCGTCAAGGAGTGGCTGTGCTGAAACCTGAACCCTCCTGCCCCCGTGGTGGTGGCGCCCCCTCATTCAAAGGCGTCGTCCTCACGGGAGCAGTTTCGGGCGGTGTACGACTGGCTGCTGAAGTGAGCGGGCAGGGGAGCCGCTTGGCTCTTCACAAGGGCCGAGGCTGGTAGTCCGACGCGCAGGAGGGTGCCCGGGCTTCAACGTCGAGTCCCTCTTCTCAAGAAATGCGGCGTCCTTCGAGTGCCGGGTTGTGGGTGTCCCTGCCCGAAGTTCAGGGAGATATGGGGGCCAGATAGCTTATGCAGCCCCTGTTCATCTCGCAGTAGTCGATGGGCGCATACCCAATACAACACTCACCTTCTTCTGTTCCACACGCGACTCCGCACCGAGGCCGGCAGTCGGCGTTGCGCGCTCCTGGGGATGCGTAGATGCAGACACTGCGTCCATTGTTGCATAATGAGTATGCGGCGGCTCCAACGACACAGGTATTGATTCCATCCTCTCTGGACTCGAGTTCGGCCGATGAGTCGACTTGCTCCTCCATGCCACAGCCCACCAGCAGGATTGCTGCAAGCATGCCCCTGAGAATACTCGACATGATTCCTCCCATGAATCGCCGCTGCTGGGACGCGGCCCCAATGGCTGAAGCGTCCCGCCTCGCGCTTATGGTGCTGGAATCGAAGCCAACCCGCTGCCCTACGCTTGTGCCAATCCTACGCGCCTGTGCTCCCGGCATGCAAAGGGAGGCATGGGAGTCCGTCTCCGGGCCTTCGACGCGGCAGGGCTCGCCGTTGGCACTGCTAGTTTCGCGCAGAGACGGCCGCTTTCGTGCTGCCGCTGGAGGTGATGCGGACCAGCCCAATGGCCGGTTGCGCGGGCACCCAAGGGGCCTTCGGCGGCTTCGGGAAAGCGGAGAGGGACGAAAGAGGTCGCGTGCCCTGCGGTTATCGGCTTCCCATTGTTGGCTGGGAATGGTACTTCAAAGGTGAAGTTTAGTGGACTTATAAGGTCACATCAGCAGCGCGGCCCCGCTGCCTTCTCTCACGGCTCTGCGCGCGCCCGGCGACCGCCCAAAGGGCTTCGTGTTGCCGTGACGTTGTCCCTCTCTTCCGTTGATGGAGTGTCACACATGGCCATTACCGCGGATGAAGTCAGCACTGAGGAGCTTCCGGGCCGCCAGCCCTCACGGGCGCTGCCCTTCAAACCCCACTTCCTCTTCAAGGTGGGGGAAGTCCGCTACGAAGTCCTTGAGGAACTGGAGAGGCGGCAGTCAGGAGAGGTGCTGCTGCTGGCCCAGCGCCGTGTGCGGAAGGAGGCGTTGGCGGGCCGCTGCTTCGTCCGCCGCCTGCCGAGTCCCAGCACCTATATGCGCAGGCAGAGGCTGGTGGAGGAAGTGCAGCTGGCCTTCCGCCTCCAGCACCCAGCCATTGCCCAGGTGCAGCACCTGGGGGTTTACGACGACGCGCCGCACGTCGTCATGGAGTACGTGCCCGGCCCTTCGGTTGAGACGCTGGTGACGGCGGGTGTGGTGCGCGGGCGCCCCACGTCCGAGGCCTTCGCCCTCTACGTCGGTGCGGAGTTGGCGGAGGCGCTGCACCACGCGCACACGTTGCAGGACGAGGACGGGCGCCCCCTGGGCGTTGTCCACCGCGACGTCAACCCTCGTCACGTCGTGGTGGGCCTGCACGGCGAGGTGAAGTTGATGAACTTCGGCGCGGCCTACTCGCTGCTGGTGGGGCGGGAGGAGTCTCCGGAGAGTCTCGTCCGGGGGGATGTGGCCTACGCGTCGCCGGAGTACGTCCAGCGTCAGCCCCTCACCCCTCGCTCGGACGTCTTCAGCCTGGGCGTGTTGCTGGTGGAGCTTCTCACCGGCAAGCACCTCTTCGACGTGGAGGCGGTGCCGCGCGCCCCCCAGGGCCAGCCGCCGCGAGTGGAGGGCATTCCGTCGTTACCCTTGAAGCAGATGCGGGCACTGCTCGCCACCCTCGGCCCGGCCTTCGTCGAGAAGGCGGTGGAGGCGCTGACGCCGGAAGTGAAGGCCATTCTCCACAAGGCCCTGCGCGCCAACCCGGAGGAGCGCTTCTCGTCCGCAGCGGAGGTGCGTGACGCGCTACGTGCGGCCCAGGCCCTGCGAGGCCAGTCCTATGGCAGGCCGGAGGCCGCGGAGGAGGCGGCGCGGGTGCTGGTTGAGGGCGGAAGCATGCGCGACAAGGTGGAGTTCGGCGAGGCGGGCCTCTACCCGGAAGGGTTGGACGCGCATGAGTTGGCGGCCCTGGAAGAGGAGTAGCCCGCCATGTTGTGTCTGCGCGTTTCCCTCAATGGCCGGCACCTCACCACGGCAGGACTCCCCGGGTTTGGCGTTGTCACGGCGATGCTGCATTGGGCGCACTTCGAAGAGGCGGAGCTGCGGCACGTGTCCGACGTGACGCTCAGCGTTGGCGGCTCGGAGGGGGAGTCGCTTCTGGGGTGGCATGACGGCCCAGTGCGCCCTGGGGACACCGTCACCATTGAGGTGTGCGAGGCGGCCCTGGCCGACGTCCCTCACCGCACGCCCCTGTCGAAAGAGGACGGGACGAATGAGGTGTCACGACTCCAGCGCGAGTTGCAGCGACTGGAATCGCGACTGTCCGAGGTGCGCGAGGCGTTGTGGCTGCGTGGCGCCGGCTAGCGGCCCTTCATTTCGCCAGCACGGTGGCCATGTGGAGAAGGGCATCCAACTGCGCCTCGTCCAGCTTGCGAGCCACGTACAGCAGCCGGCGCAGGGAGGGGGCGTCGTCCTCCGTTGTGCGAGGCCCCTTCCCCGCATGGGCTGCCTCCGTGAGGCCAAGCAGCTCCTCCGGGGACACCTTCAACTCGGTGCACAGCCGGTACAGGGTGGGGACGCTGGGCAGCATCTGCCCGCGCTCCAGGCGACTGTACACGGGGGGCACCAGCCCCACGCGCTCGGCGACTTCGGCTTGGGTAAGCCCCAGCTGCTCTCGGGCAACTCGGGCTGTCGTGCCAATGGTAACGGCCAATTCCTGATTCATGAGGTGAGGCGCAGTGTACCTGAGAAGGACTCCCCCCAGGCAGCTGGTAGCCGTCACCGCAGGGCGGGGAGTAGATGCAGCAGGGCCTTCACCTGGCGCTCCTCCAGTTTGCGGACTTGCTGCACCAGCTGACGCACGGAGGGCGAGTCGGGCGGAGGCGTTGGGCGGCGGACGTGGCCCATGAGGACGTCTGGTGAGGTGTCGAGCGCCGTGGCGAGTTGGTGCAACGTGCGGACGCTGGGCAACATTCGTCCGCGCTCCAGTCGACTGTAGACCTCCGTGACAAGTCCCACCTTCTTGGCGACGTCGGCCTGGGTGAGAGACAGGCGCTGCCGCGCCACCCGGGCGTTGGTGCCAATGGTGCTCGCGAGGGTGGGTGGCTGCTCGTCCTGGGGGCTGTCTGGCGATGGGGCGGGCATGGGAGTGTCGTGGTGCGAGGAGGTGTCATTCCAATGTATGAGGTAATGCACGCGGTTTGCAATCTGGCGGGTAGTCAAGGCGTCTGAAGGAGAGGACTGCTCTTCCAGGTTTTGGTAGCGTGGTGCCACTGCCGGGAGGGCGAAGCCGCATGCGGCCAGGTGCAGTCTTTCAGTCCGCATTGCACGGGTGGGGGGAGCCATGAGGGACGACGGTCCCCCGGCTGTCCTGTCCCACGGGGACGTGGTGGTGGGTTACACGGTGGAGCGGCAGCTGGGACGCGGGGGCTTCGGTACCGTGTACCGCGCGACGTGCGAGGGCCAGTCTTCCGCGTTGAAGTTGCTGCACCTGCCTCGCGCGGGCGGGCGAGTGGAGAGGGAAGTCTCCATTCTCCTGCGTCTGCGGCACCCCAACGTCGTGGGAATTCGTGGCTTCGGGTACTGGCCCGCGGCGGCGCCAGAGTTTGCTGTCATCGCCATGGAGTACGTGGAGGGGCGGCAGTTGGACGCGTGGGCGAAGGAGGAGAACCCCTCCGCGCGGCAGGTGCTGAGGGTGGTGTTGGACGTGGCGCGAGCGCTGGCGGCCACCCACGAGGCTGACGTGGTGCACCGGGACGTGAAGGAGGCCAACGTCATGGTGCGTGCCTCGGACGGCCTGGCGGTGCTGGTGGACTACGGCGTCGGGGACTACGAGGGTGCCCCTGGCGTCACCCTCTCCATTCTGCCTCCAGGGACGCCCGAGTACCGCCCTCCCGAGGCCTGGCTGTACCTCGAGGCGCACTCCGGCGTGCGGGGGGCCCGCTACATCCCCAGCCCAGCGGACGACTTGTGGGCGTTGGGCGTTGTCCTCTACCACCTGCTCACTGCGAGAGTGCCCTTCGAGGCGGAGGATGACCAGGCCTTCATCAACGCCGTCATCTCCCATGCGCCGGTGCCACCGCAGGAGGTGAATGAGCGCGTGCCGCAGCCCTTGAGCGACGTATGCACTCGCCTCTTGGAGAAGGACCCGACTGCCCGTTACCCGGACGCGCTGGCGCTGTGCGGGGCGCTGGAGGAGGCACGCGCGGGGGCAGACAACACGTGGGACGTCCCCCTCTGCGACACGTATGGCCCGGACACAGCCACGACGGAAGGAGACCTCGACGAGTTGGCGAAGTGGGTGAATGACCCGCTGCACCGGCCTCGTCGTGGCAAGAGGCCCAAGCCCGCTGCCGCCGAGGCCGTTGCCGAACAGGACGCCGAGGTTGGTCTCGATGGCTTGGTCCTGCCTCACGCTGATGGACTCAGAGGCGATGAATTCCCCGAGCGACCTGCGGAGGTGTTTCCTTGGACCGAAGTGAAGGAGCGTCCACGTCCTCCGGCCCTTCGCGGCAAACGATGGACGACCGTCGGGATGGGGATTCTGGGGGTTGCAGTAGTCGCGGTGCTTCTCTGGGGCGAGAGAGATGCGCCCAAGAGGGGAGTGCAGACCGGCCCGCTGCGCCAGGAAGTAGCGAGCTACGCAAAGAAACCTCAAGCTGACCAAGCCGCAGCTCCCACCGGGCCGGAGGCAACACCTGCGGCCGTCGCTTCCCCCGCGACGCTCCCCGAGGTTTCTGCCACCGTGGCCAACGTTATGATGAAGAAGACTGAGAGTGCGCCGCCCTCACAGCAGTCCCCACCGAAGGGTACGGATAGCATCCGCAAGGTGATGACGGCCGCCGCCGTCTGCACGGCGCTCGCGTGCTCAGGACCGCAGGTGCGCCCACCGCCCGAGCCCGAGCCATGTCCGGATGGGGCTGTCGAGGCCATGGAGAATCTCGGCATCGATGTAGGGGACCACCACGGGGCAACCTTTCCCATCAAGGGCGATACGAGGGTCATCTCAGTGCGAGAAGGCGCCACCCAGATCCGCTTGCTGGGGCGCTGGGGGAAGCTGCCGGGCGATACAATCCTGTCCGGGCGGCTCATCGCGAGTGACCGTGTGTTTGGCCGGCTGACCCGGGCACGTACGCGGAGTGGCGAAAATTTCCCTATGTGTTTGGAGTTGCATGATACCGGGCTGAATCGTGGCCTTGAGTTGGAATCAGGTAAGAGTGACTCCGGTGGAGTCCGCGTCTTTTCTTCTGTTGATGTGAAGGCCGTCCGTGAGTTTGAGTGAGGCGTCTCCGCCGAGCTAACGAGTCTCGGTTTTGAGCGCTGGCGCTGGTTCGACCAGGAGTATCAACCGCGTGCCTCTATCCGCATTGGCCGTCCTTTTATTCCTACTGCTCTTCGGTGGGGAGGTTCGAGCCCAATTCTCTCCTACGTCCACTGGGATGGGGGCCCGCCGCGTTGAACTGGCGCCAGAGGAGCCACCGAAAGCGATTGAGGTGGCAATAAGCCCTGGCCTCTCCTCCGCGCTTTTCTTTGATTCGGAACTGGTGCAAGAGAGCGTGGATTTCGAGGGGCGTGACCGATTCTCTTTGGTAGATATAGGACGCACCACCATTCGACTCATTCCCTCTGAACGAATCAGCTCCGGAGAACGGCTACGGTTGATCGTGCGGTTTCGGGACGAATCAGCACCCGCGAGTGCAACGTTCTTACTGGTGATGCACCCTGCCAAGGCGGAGTTGGTCGTCGAGGTGTACCGCCAGAAGAGAGGGGTGGAATCGTACAGGGAAGAGGCCCGGGAAGCCCGGGCAGAGGCCCATCGATATCGCGAGGAGCTTGCGCGGCTACGAGCCGAGCGCAATTCCCCTGGTGGGTTAGCAGGCCTCATCTCGACAGGTGCAATGAATCCGCATGGCGTAGAGGGGCGAGACCTGCTCAAGGCCATTACTCAAGCGGCAGGCAGCCCATTGGCAGTGCGCAACGCATACGGCTACCGCTCCGCACGACGAGTGGCAGTGGAGGTGGGGCTGGACTTCCCAGAGGGCGCAAGGCCTTGGACTGCAAGAGATGCGACCCTCAGAGGAAAATCGGGTGAAGAACTGAAGATCTTGCAGGTGTGGCAAGATACCCCTGTTCCTTCGGAAAAGTTCATTCGCGTAGTCATTGAAGCAGAGGCCACGGCGGATGCTGCCCGCGGCATCTTCACACTCAAACTGTGGGAAGCGAACGGCCCCCGTACTGTGACCCTGGGCAACGTGACCTTCCCATGACCCCCATAGCGCGAAAGTAGTTGGCACGGTGCCTTCTCGACGGCTTTCCCCGTTTGGGGGCTTGTAGGGATTGTTCCTTTAGGGTTCAATCGATTGTACCTTTTAGGTGCAGTCATGAATGGCCCTGGAGAGCGATATGTCCCTCACTGTACTGGGGTGTGCGCAAGTGGCCGCACGCTTCCTTGGTTGTTGCAGGTACGGCGGAGAGCGCCCGGAAGGCGACGCGCCTGAGCCACCTTCCTAACTCCGTATCGAATCGGGCGTTGGGCTTTGGCGCTGCGCAGAGGGTCTCCTGTACCGCCACGTGAGGCGCGTGCTGATGGTCGTCGTGCGCCGAGTCGCCGTCTGCGCTTCGTCGGGCTGCGTTCCTGACGGACGCTGAGGAGCCCTTCCTCAGTCATTCCTATTCATTCGATTGGAGTCATGACGGAGCCAAGCCTGCCTGGCGCCGTGGCGTGACACGTCTGTCTGCTGTTGGGACGGAGCCGGGCTTCCTGGCGCCGTGACGTGACACGTCTGCCCATGGCTTGGCCCATCGGCCTGCCGGCGACTCCCGCAGTGCAATGCATTCACCCGCAGCCCGGCGCCCTGCCGGACTGAACGGAAGCCTCTGTCCATTGCCCCGCCCCTGGGGCCTTCACAGGAGACGTCGATGTTCATGCGCTGGGCCGTCGTGTTGCTGTTGGTGTTACCCGGAGTGGGGTGGGCGGAGGAGACTGCCTATGAAGACGACCTGGCGAAGGTCGAGGAAGACACCGTCCTCCTTGAGCCAGAGGTGGACGAGCAGCTCGAGCCCTCCATGGACGAGGGTGACGCCCTGGTCGAGGAGGAGCCGGCCTCGCCTAGCTCGGGCTCTGGCTGGGCGAACCGGCTGAGCCTGGAGACCACGACGTGCATGCTGCTGCCCCGGAGAGGGGCGGGGACGGATGAAGGCTTCTTGCAGGTCCACCCGCGGCTGGAACTCGTCAAGCCGGGCATCCTCCAGCTCGACCTGGGTGCTCCGGTGCGCCTGCGCATGTGGGGCGGAGAGGAGGGCGCCAGTCTGGTGCGGAAGGAGGACTGGGACGAGCTCTCCGACTGGGGCCAGGTGGTGCAGAACCTGATGGTGGGCGGCGACGCACCGAACTTCGTGTGGGTGGGTGCCCTCGAATCGTACACTCTGCTGTCCGGGCACTTGGTGCGCCGCTACAACAACCGCGGCAACCCCAACTACAACCCAGCCGGCGCGGTGGTGACGGGAATGCTGAGGCCCCTGTACGTCGAGGCCTTCGCCTCGGATGTGCTGGGCGCGCGGCTGATGGGGGCGGAAGTCGTGCTGGACGTGCAGCACATCCTCATGGGCCGCCAGCCGTACCCCATGAAGTACGCCCTGTCGCTGTCTGCGGTGCATGACTGGGGCAAGGCGGGAGGGACGTCGGAGCCGATGACGCTGTCCCACCTCGACGGGACGGCCATCCTCGTGAGCCGCCGCAACGGGCAACGCGGCTTCGAGCTGCAGGCGAACGCGGGCTGGGGCGGGCGCCCCGGAGAAGGCGGCGCATGGGGCGCGGCGGCAGGGCTGGGTGCGGAGTACATGTCCCCGACGGTGGACATGCGCGCGCGCCTGGAGGGCCGCCTTCAGCGTGGAGGATTCCGTCAGGGTGCCTTCGGCCCGGACTACGAACTGGCGCGCTTCCAGGTGGCGGGCCCGACTGCCGTGCCGCAGGCGGACGCGCCCTTCCCGGACGGGTATTCGGCCCACGGCGAGGTGATTCTCAACTGGGACGCGGAGAGCCTGGGCGTGCTGGGGCAGCGCCACTTCCGCCTGTCGATGGGCGCCGAGGTGTTCAATTGGGGCCGGGTGGACGTGGACGGCCGGCTGGAGACGCAGCTCTTCCACCGCAACCTCTCGGTGGGGGTGGGCGGCCTGGCGGTGGGCGCGGGCCAGCCGGGAGCGCGCTACCTCGCCTCGGGTGACGCGCGGTGGCGTTTCCTGGGCGGGAAGCTGTACG
>NZ_JABUMQ010000118.1:0-29385 GCF_013336645.1 Myxococcus sp. CA039A
GGCTGGGAAGGCGCGGCCGGGCGGTTGAGCTGACCGAGCACGTCCTCCTTGGTGATGCGGCCGGCGGTGCCGCTGCCCTTGAGCTGGGTGACGTCCAGCTTGTTGTCCTCCGCCATCTTCCGGGCGGTGGGCGTCATCCGCGCGTCCGCGCCAGCGTCGGCGGGAGCGGCGGCGACAGGGGCCGGGGCAGCAGCCGCGGCGGGAGCCGGAGCGGCGGCGGGCTTCGCGGCGGGAGCGCCGGCACCCGCCTCGATGAGGCCGAGCACGTCACCCACGCGCACCTTGTCGCCCTCCTTGAAGGCGACGCTGGCCAGGGAGCCGGCCGAGGGCGAGGGCACGTCGATGGTGACCTTGTCGGTCTCCAGGACGACGAGCGGCTCGTCCGCGGACACCGCGTCACCCTGCTTCTTGTTCCACTTGCCGACGACTGCTTCGGTGATGGACTCGCCCAGCGGGGGCACTTTCAGTTCAACGGCCATTCTTGGTCCCTCGGAAGATGGCTTCCTCGATGATGAGCTGTTGCTCGATTTCGTGAGTCTTGGGGAAGCCGGTTGCGGGGCTGGCGGCCTCCGCGCGGCCGATGTAGCCCAACTTCACCTGCTGCTGCGAGCGCGACGAAGCCAGGTCGTGCAGTCGCGGGAACATGAAGTGCCACGCGCCGGCGTTCCGGGGCTCCTCCTGCACCCAGAAGATCTCCGCGAGCTTCGGCAGCTTGCCGACCAGGTTGGCCAGCTCGTCGAAGGGGAACGGGTAGAGCTGCTCCAGCCGGACGATGGCGATGCTGTCGTCCTTGCGCTCGTCGCGCGCCTTCACCAGGTCGTAATAGACCTTGCCGCTGCAGAGCAGCAGCCGCGTCACGCCTTCCGGGGCGACCTTGTCCAGGATGACCTCCTGGAAGGAGCCCGTGGCCAGCTCGTCCAGCTTGCTGGTGGCCTCCGGCCGGCGCAGCAGGCTCTTGGGCGACATGATGACCAGGGGCTTGCGCACCGGGCGCAGCACCTGACGGCGCAGGAGGTGGAAGATCTGCGCGGGCGTGGTGGGGTAGCAGACCTGGATGTTGTCCTCGGCGGACAAATCCAGGAAGCGCTCCAGGCGAGCGCTGGAGTGCTCGGGGCCCTGGCCCTCGTAGCTGTGCGGCAAGAGCAGGGTGATGCCGCTGAGCCGGCGCCACTTGCTCTCCGCCGCCGCGATGAACTGGTCGATGATGATTTGCGCGCCGTTGGCGAAGTCACCGAACTGGGCTTCCCAGATGGTGAGGCCGTCCGGCACGTCCAGGCTGTAGCCGTACTCGAAGCCCAACACGCCCATCTCCGACAGGGCGCTGTTGACGACCTGGAAGCTGGCGCGGCCGGTGGCGAACTGCTTGAGCGGCGTGTACTCCTCGCCCGTCTGCACGTCGTGCAGCACCGCGTGGCGGTGGCTGAACGTGCCGCGCTCGCAGTCCTGACCGGACAGGCGCACCGGGTGGCCCTCGGAGAGCAGGGTGGCGTAGGCGAGCGTCTCGCCCTCGCTCCACTGCAGTTCCTCGCTGTCCAGCATGCCCAGGCGCTTCTTGATGACGGTGCGCTCCACGTCGCGGTGGACATGGAAGCCCTCGGGCACCGTGCTCAGTTGCTGGAGCGCGCCGCGCAGCTTCGCCTTGTCCACGCGGGTGGCGACCTGGGGCGCGTTCTTCACCGAGCCGCCCTGGTAGGGCTTCCACAGGCCCTCCAACGCGCTGGGCTCCTTGAACTGGCTCTCCTGCCGCGCGCGGACGAGCGCCGCGTCGAACTCCTGGAGGCAGCGCTGCTTGATGGCCTCCGAGTCCTCCGCGGAGATGCGCGACTGCTCCGCCAGCGCCTTCGCGTAGAGCGTGCGCACCGTCGGGTGCTTGCGGATGAGCTCGTACATCGCCGGCTGGGTGAAGGACGGGTCGTCACCCTCGTTGTGGCCGTAGCGCCGGTAGCAGATGAGGTCGATGACCACGTCGCTGTGGAACGTCTGCCGGTACTCGGCCGCCAGCCGCGCCACGTGGACGCACGCCTCCGGGTCATCCCCGTTCACATGGAAGATGGGGATGTCCAGCATCTGCGCGATGGCCGTGGCGTAGATGGAGGAGCGGGAGTCATGCGGGTCGGTGGTGAAGCCGACCTGGTTGTTGATGACGACGTGGATGGTGCCGCCCGTCGCGTAGCCCTTGAGGCCGGACAGGTTGAGCGTCTCCGCGACGACGCCCTGGCCCATGAAGGCCGCGTCGCCGTGGATGAGCAGGGGCATGACGCCCACGCGCTCGGTGTCCCCGCCGCGCTCCTGCTTGGCGCGCACGCGGCCCTCCACCACCGGATTGACGGCCTCCAGATGGCTGGGATTGAAGGCCAGCGACAGGTGCACGTTCTTGCCCTGGCGCGTGGTGTGGTCCGACGAGAAGCCCATGTGGTACTTCACGTCGCCGCGACCCAGGTACGCCTTGGGGTCCTTGGGGCCGTCGAACTCGCTGAAAATCTGGCTGGGCTGCTTGCCCAGGATGTTCGTCAGCACGTTGAGCCGGCCGCGGTGGGCCATGCCGATGACGATCTCCTTCAGGCCCATGCCCGAGCCGACCTCGGCGATGGCATCCAGCATGGGGATGAGCGCCTCGCCACCGTCCAGGCTGAAGCGCTTGGCGCCCACGTACTTGGTGTGGAGGAAGTTCTCGAAGCCCTCCGCGTAGGAAAGCTTGGTGAGCAGGTGGCGCTGATCCTCCACGGTGAAGTCCGTGCGGTTCTCGCTGTGCTCCATCCGCTGCATCAGCCAGCGGCGGCGCTGACTGTCGAGGATCTGCATCACCTCCACGCCGATGCTGCCGGTGTAGGTCCTGTGCAGGCGCGTCAGGAGGTCGCCAAGCTTCACGCGCTGCTGCGGGAAGGTGTTGCTGCTCTCCACCTCCTGCTCACGCTCGCGCGCGGAGAAGTGGCTGTCGTCCACCATGCCCACGTCCGCGACGTGCTCCAGCGCGGGGCGCGGGCGGCCGAGCGGATCCAGGTTCGCGCGCAGGTGGCCGCGCAGGCGGAAGGCGAACAGCGCCTGGTCCACCTTCGACTGCAGCTCCAGCGCCTGGGCCTGGGCCGTGCTGGCGGGAGCCACGGGGGCAGCGGCGGCGGGCGCGGGCGTCTGGGCCGCGGCCGGAGCCTTGCCATTGGCCTTGGCCGCGGGTGCGGCCGGCGTGGGGGCCTCCAGCAGCTTCGCGTTGAAGATGGGACGGCCGGCACCATCGTTTCGCTCGAACACCTCGCGCCAGCTTGAATCCACGCTGGCGGGGTCCTCGAGATAGCGGGCGTAGAGCCCCTCGATGAAGTCGATGTTGGCGCCGGAAAGGAACGTGTCCTGGAAGTTCGCCATGGCGGTGTCGTCTTTTACTGGAAGGGCGCCCCGTTGGGGGTTTTTCGCGGCATCTTTGTTGAGCCTCGGGTGGCACCCCAGGGGTATGGCCGCTTCAGGGGAGCAGGAGGATTCATGCCCCTGTTGAGCGCAGCTTCACCCTTGGAATTCCCACGGACCGAAACCCTGCTTCCTCCCCGGGATGGGAAGACCCGGACACCCGGGGACTCCCATCGCCCGTTTCGTCCCGTTTCGGGCGAAAGGAGTGCTAGACAGCCCGCTCCCCACCCCTTCCTCTCCCACGAGGCCGCCGCACATGCTGCTCCAGGGTAAGAAGCTGCTCATCACCGGGGTCCTCACTCCCCAGTCCCTCGCCTTCGGCATCGCCGAGCACGCGCTCGCGCAGGGCGCGGACATCGTCCTGACCGGCTTTGGCCGGGCCAAGTCGCTCACCGAGCGCAGCGCCAAGCGCCTCAAGGCGGGCACCGAGGTGTTGGAGCTGGACGTGACGAACCCCGCCCACTTCACGGCGCTCACGGAGTCGCTCAAGCAGCGCTGGGGCCGGGTGGACGGGGTGCTGCACAGCATCGGCTATGCCCCGGACGACGCGCTGGGCGGCAACTTCCTCAACACGCCCTGGGAGAGTGTCCAGACGGCGTTCCGCATCTCCGCGTTCTCCCTGAAGGAGCTCGCCGTGGCGTGCATGCCGCTGATGCCCCCGGGCGGCTCCATCGTCGCGCTGGACTTCGACAACCAGAACGTGGCGTGGCCCATCTACGACTGGATGGGCGTGTGCAAGGCCGCGCTGGAGTCCACCGCGCGCTACCTGGCGCGCGATTTGGGCCCCAAGGGCATCCGGGTGAACATCCTGGCCGCGGGGCCGCTGGCCACCATGGCGGCGAAGGGCATCCCCGGCTTCAAGGCGCTGGAGCAGGGCTGGGGCAAGCAGGCCCCCCTGGGCTGGAACTCCAAGGACAGCCACGACATGGTCTCCAAGACCGCGTGCGCCTTGTTGTCCGACTGGCTGCCCTCCACCACGGGCGAAATGATCCACGTGGACGGTGGCTACCACGCGATTGGCGCACCGCCGGTGGACCTCAAGGCGGACGAGGGGGCACAGCCCGCAGCATCCAAGCCGGCGAGCGAGTAGGCCGGAGGGGGCGAACCCCGAGGTCATCCGACACCTGCCCGCCCGCTGTCACGGCGGGCGGACCCCCCCGCTATCTACCGTGTGAGGCCTCACGGTAGAGTCTCCAACGTTTCGCAGGGGTATCCCGCCGCGTGGGCGAGCCTTTGCGCAGGAGCCGTGGCACCGTGAGCACCAACAGCACCAAGGTCTTGCTGGTGGACGACAGCCCGACCGTTCGGAACATCGTCAAGATCTACCTCATGAACCTCCGGGTGGAGGCGCTGGAGGCGGACGATGCGACACGCGCACTGAAAATCCTCCAGCTCGTCCCGGTGAATCTGGTCATCGCGGACATCAACATGCCGGGGATGGATGGCATCACCTTCGTCAAGGAGGTGAGGGCCAGCCGCAACGCGCAGCTGCGCACGGTGCCCATCCTGCTGTTGACGGCGGAGAAGAGCGTGGACCTGCGCCAGCGCGGCACGGAGGCGGGCGCCAACGCCTTCATCCAGAAGCCGGTGTCCCACCACGAGCTGACGGAGACCGTCCGTCAGTTCCTGTCCAAGGCCTGATGCCGTGAGCCTGCCGTCCCTGCTGCTCGTCGACGACAGCGACGCCATCCTGGCGCTCGAGCGCGCCATCCTCTCCGGCCACTACACCATCCACACGGCGAGCAACGGCCGCGAGGCGCTGGAGAAGGTGTCCCGCCTGCGGCCCGCCGCAGTGTTGCTGGACCTGTCCATGCCGGAGATGGACGGTGACGAGGTCCTCCAGCGGATGAAGTCCGACTCCGCCACGGTGGACATCCCCGTCATCATCATCTCCTCGGAGAAGTCCCGCGCGGAGGCGTGCATCGGGTTGGGGGCGGAGACGTTCCTGGCCAAGCCCTTCCGCGCCGACGAACTCCTGCTCGCCGTGGGCGAGGCGCTGGCCAACTCGCGGCGGCGCGCGCGCACCGGCTCGCTGCTGGTGCTGCGGGTGACGGTGGGCACGCTGGAGTTCGCCATTCCCCTGGACTCGGTGCGCGAGGTGCTGCTGCACCCGGCGACGCGGCCGTTGCCCACGGCGCCTTCGTACCTGCGTGAATACGTGGAGGTGCGGGGCGAGGCGCTGTGCGTGCTGGACGTGGCGCGGCGGCTGAGTGTGGAGCACTCGATGCCGCGCGTGGAGCGCATGCTGGTGGTCATCCAGGTGGACGGGGTGGCGCTGGCGCTCGCGGTGGACACGGTGAAGGACCCGGAGGAGTACGCGGCGGCGGACATCGACCGGCGCGAGCGTGTGGGCGGCGCGGACCACGGCCCGCTGCGCGAGGGGCTCATCGGCATGTTGCGCTCGGGTGGCCACCTGCTGCCCATCCTGGACCCGCGGGTGTTCGTCGCGCGCGGCCTGCTGCGGGAGCTGCCTCGGATGGTCGAGGCCGCGGAGGCCAGGCGGAGCGCATGAGCGCAGAGCTCGACCCGCGGCTTTTGACCCGAGCGCGGGAGGTGGTGTCATCCATCACCGGCTTCCGCGACGACGCCATCGCCAACGAGGCGATGGAGCGCGTCGTGCGTGGAGAGCTGGCGCGCGGACGCTCGTCGGCGGACCTGCTGGGGGAGATGCTCTTTCCCCAGTCGACGCTGTCCGGCACGCTGGTGCGCGCGGCCCTGGTGGGGGAGACGTACTTCTTCCGCCAGCCCGAGCACTTCCGCTACCTCTCCCAGGTCGGCGTGCCCGCGGCCCTGCGCCGGGGCTCGCTGGCGCTGCGCGGCTGGAGCGCGGGCTGCGCCACGGGCGAGGAGGCGTACTCGCTGGCCGCCGCGCTGCAAGCCTCCGTGCCCCACGGCTTCCCGGTGGAGGTGCTGGGCACGGACCTGCACGAGGCCAGCCTGGAGACGGCGCGGCGTGCCTCGTACGGCACCTGGTCCCGGCGCGAGTCGGCGCCCCGCCTCTTCCCGCTCTACCTGGACGGCGTGGACCGACAGGTCACCATCCTCCCCGTCGTCCGGCGCATCACCTCCTTCGCGCAGTCCAACCTGCTGGCGCCGCTGCCCGAGCGCTTTGGCCGCTTCGACTTCATCTTCTGCCGCAACGTGCTCACCTACTTCTCCCTGTCCGCGCGGGAAGCGGCCATCGCCCTGCTGGCCCGGGCGCTCAATCCCGGCGGGTTGCTCTTCCTGGGCGCCGTGGAAGCGGACCGGGTGCCCGCGGGCATGGTTCGCGAGGGCACGCCGGAGCTCCAGACGTTCCGTCTGCTGGGGCCGGGCGAGTCCGCCTCGCCCACGCCCGTGCCCCGCTTCGTGGAGCGCGCCGCGCCGCCCGCGCCCCTCATCCGTCGTCCCATGGCCACGCCCGCGCCCGTGCGCGCGCAGGTGACGCCGCCGCCGCCGCCCGCGCGACTCCACCTGGAGGCGCTGGAGCGAATCGAAGGGGGCGACGTGGACGGTGCGTCGGCGGTGCTGGAGTCGCTGGTGCGTCAGGCGCCCGACTATCTGCCGGGCCTGTTGGAGCTGGCGCTCCTGCGCGAGCGCTCCGGGGCTCGCGAGGCGGCGGTGCCGCTGATGCGGGCTCTGCGCATGCGCGCGGAGAGACTTCCTCCGGACCAGCTCGTGGACGGGCCCGAAGCCCTTCCGGCGCGGTTCTATCAGGCGTCCGCTGACGCCTACCTCAACCTGGGGGCGCTCGAATGAAAATCCTTCCTCGGAGCATGGAGGAGGCTCAGGAGCAGGAGGCGGTGGAACTCCTGGAGCGGCGCGCGTCCCGGCTGCGTGAGCAGGCGGAGACGACCGTCGAGGAGGCGGTGCATTGGATCGCCGAGTTCCCCCTGGGCGAGGAGCGCTACGCGCTCTCCCTGGAGATGCTCCGCGCGGCGCTGCCGCTGCGCATGGTGACGCCGGTGCCGCTGTCCGCCCCCCATGTCGTCGGGGTGCTGCGCTTCCAGGGCCAGGTGCTCTCCGCGCTCAGCCTCGCGTCCATGCTGGGAGGCCATGGCTGGCGGCAGGACCCGGCGGTGCTGCTGGTGGTGGACCGAGGCGACGGCGAGCTGTGCGCGCTCGACTGTGAGGCCATTCCCCGGCCCACCACCCTGCCCATGAGCGTGGTGGAGGCCGCGCGCGTGCGCGCCGAGGGGCCGGTGATGGAGGTCTTCACCCAGGACCGCCAGCTCATCCACCTCATCGACCTCAAGCGCCTGTTCACCACGCGCTCGACGGGAGGACGCAATGCCCGTTGACCCGATGCTGCAGGGGCTCGTCACGGGCTTCGCCGTGGAGGCCCAGGAAGTCATCCAGAAGGTCACCATGGACCTGCTGGAGCTGGAGCGAGAGGGCCTGGATGCGGGCGCGCTCGCCAGGCTCTACGTCCGGCTGGGCCGGCACCTGCACACCCTCAAGGGCAGTGCCTCCAGCCTGGGCCTTCAGGATTTGGGCGATATCGCCCACAAGCTGGAGGATGCGCTGGCTCCGCTGAAGGCGAGCACGCGCAAGATGCCCCGGTCCGTGGTGGACGTGCTGCTGCACGGCCTGGACCTCTTCATGCTGCGCGCCCAGGCCCACGCGGATGGGCGGGGTGACGCGCTGCCGGACCCGGCCGCCGCGCTGGCGCAGCTGGTGGCCGAAGGGCCCCCGCCCGAGACGGTGGGAGCGCTGCTGGCGGGCGCGGCCCCCGGGTCGGCCCCCGTCGAGCCCTCCGCGACGCCCGAAGAGAATGCGCTGGTGGAGGCCGCGTCGGCGCTGAATCCGCAGGACGCGGTGCCGGAGTCGGCGGACACGGGCTGGCGGGTCAGCGTGCGGCAGGTGACGTCGCTGATGCGCGAGGTGGAGCGGCTGCGCGAGGTGCGCCTGCGGGTGGAGGAGCGCGGCCGCGAGCTGGACCGCGTGGTGACGGTGCTGGCCAAGCAGGGGCTGCTGGCGGAGACGGCCGAGGCGCGCACGCTGCTGTCCGGCACGTCGCGCTCGCTGCGCACCGATGGCGAGGAGACGAGCGACATCGTCGACGCGCTGGAGGATGGCCTGAAGGCCATCACCACGCGCCCGGTGCGCACGATTCTGGACCCGCTCCAGCGCATGGTGCGAGACCTCTCGCGCCAGCTCGGCAAGGAGGCCCGGCTGTCCGTCGTGGGCTCGGAGTTGTCGCTGGACAGGCGCCTGTTGGAGAAGCTCCAGGGCGCGCTGGTGCACCTGCTGCGAAACGCGGTGGACCACGGCCTGGAGATGCCGTCCCAACGCGAGAAGGCGGGCAAGCACCACGAGGGCGCGCTCACGTTGCGCATCGAGCAGCAGGGCAACCTGCTCTTCCTGGAGTGCTCGGACGACGGCGCGGGCATCGACGTGATTCGCGTGCGCAAGGTGGCCGAGTCGCGCGGGGTCGTCACCTCCGACGAGGCGGAGCGGCTCAACGAGAACCAGGTGCGGGACCTCATCTTCCGCCCCGGCTTCAGCACCCGCTCCGACGTGACGGACACCTCCGGCCGCGGCGTGGGCCTGGATGCGGTGCGCGCGTCGGTGGAGGGGCTGCAGGGCCGCATCGAGGTGAACAGCACGCCGGGCCAGGGCACGCGCTTCGTGATGACGCTGCCGGTGGACCTGGGCAGCTCGCCGGTGCTGGTGGTGCGCGCGCTGGAGCAGCTGGTGGGTCTGCCGATGCTGGCGGTGGAGGCCACGCAGCTGGCGCGCGCGGACTCGCTGCGCATCGGCAAGCGCAAGGCGCACCTGGAATACCAGGGGCAGTTGTTGCCGGTGGTGGACCTGGGCGCGCGGCTGGGCCTGCGGGCCCTGGCGCCTCCGGTGGAGGGACAGCCGCTGCTCATCGTCCAGAGTGGTGGCAAGCGCGTGGCGCTGGGCGTGGACGCCGTGGTGGGAGACCGGGACCTGGTCATCCGCCCGCTGCCGTCCGAGGTGCGGGATGTGCCCGCATGGCAGGGCGCGGCGACGCTGAGCCGGGGTGAGCTGTTGCTCATCTGCCGGCCGGACTGGCTGGTGACGGAGTCGGGGCAGGCCGCGGTGGCCGCGCAGCGCCGGGCGCTGGTGGTGGACGACTCGCTCACCGCGCGCGCGCTGCACCGGGCCATGCTGGAGGCGGGTGGCTTCAGCGTGCACCTGGCGGCCAGTGGCGCACGCGCCCTGGACCGGTTGGCGACGGACACGTACGACGTCGTCATCTGCGACCTGGACATGGAGGAGATGGACGGAACGCAGCTCATCGCCCGCCTGCGCGAGAAGAAGGAGACGTCGTCCTTGCCCGTCATCCTCGTCTCCGCGCACGACAGTGCCGCCGCGCGGGAGCGGGGCATGGCGGCGGGCGCGGATGGCTATCTCAGCAAGCGCGAGTGTGCCGCGGGTCGGCTCCTCGCCGAGGTGCTCGACGTGATGAGTCGCAGGGGAGGGCGCGCATGAACACCCGTCGCCCGATTCGCGTGCTGGTGGTGGACGACTCGCCCACCATGGCCAATACGCTCACGGCCCTGCTCACCGAGGACTCTCGCATCGAGGTCGTCGGTCGGGCTGGGGATGGCAACCGGGCCGTGCAGCTCGCGCGCCTGCTCCGTCCAGACGTCATCACCATGGACCTGCTGTTGCCGGGCCTGGACGGGCCGGCGGCCATCGCGGCCATCATGTCCCAGTCCCCCGCGCGGGTGCTGGTGGTGAGCGCCGTGGCGGAGCAGCGCGGCGTGGACCTGGGCTTCCAGGCGATGAGCGCCGGCGCGCTGGAGCTCATCGGCAAGCCCAACGTCACCAACGTGGAGGAGCTGCGCCGGTGGGGGCGCGACCTGGCCCACTCGGTGTGCCTCATGGCGGAGGTGCCCGTCATCTCCCGCCGCCAGCGCGCCAACTCCGTGACGCCGCCGCCCATCGGCGCGCGGGTGGACGTCTTCGGCGTGGTGGCCTCCACCGGAGGCCCGCCCGCGCTGGCGGAGCTGTTGTCCAAGCTGCCCCGGGACCTGCCGGTGCCGCTGCTCATCGCCCAGCACATCACCGTGGGCTTCACCCAGGGCATGGTGCGCTGGTTGTCCCAGGTGACGCCGCTGACGGTGGACGTGGCCCGGGACGGCGAGCGGCTGGAGCCGGGCAGGGTGTACTTCCCCCAGGATGGGCAGGACTTGCTGGTGGACTCCGCGGGCCTCGCGCGCATGCAGCGCAGCCGGGGAGGGCCCTGTCCCAACGGCGATGTGCTGCTGTCGTCGCTGGCCTCGGCGTTCGGCCGGCGCAGCGGTGGCGTGGTGCTCACCGGCATGGGCGAGGACGGCGCGCGGGGCCTGTTGGCCATCCGCAACGCCGGGGGTGTCACCTTCTCCCAGGACGAGGCCACGTCCGTCGTCTACGGCATGCCGCGCGCGGCGCTGGAGTTGCGCGCCACGGACCAGGGCGTGCCGCTGGCCTCCGTGCCGGACCTCATCCTCCAGAGCTGCATCCCTCCCAACTTCCGCTCCGGTGGGCGCGGAGAGGGCGGAGTGGGCCGATGACCTCGCCCGTGCATGCTAGTCCCGAGTCGTTCGCATTCGCCCCGCGCTCGCGCGGGCGTCGTCCCGAAGTTTTCCGGGTGGTGATGCCGTGAGCACCGAACAGACCTCGTTCACCACGCAGCTTGGCCAGCAGTTCCGTCAGTCGCTCGGACTGGCGCCGAAGCTCGTCCTCGTCACCACGCTCGTCAGCGCCACGGTGGCCGCCATCCTCACCGGCATCGCCACGCGGCGGCTGGAGAGCGACCTCATCGACAGCCACATGGGAGAGGGGCAGCTCTTGTCCCGCAGCCTGGCGGTGGCCGCCGAGCAGGGTGTGACGGCGGGTATCGCCGCGCTCCAGCCCATGCTGGACGTGTCGCGCACCAGCGAGGACATCACGTACGTCTTCCTGGCGGACGCCACCGGCAACGTCCTGGCGCACAGCCTCCCCGGCGCCTTTCCGCAAGCGCTGAAGGAGGCGACGGCGGCGCAGGGCGAGGTGAGCGCGGAGACGGGCTGGGGCGCCGTGCTGGAGGTCGAATCCGAGGGGAAGACGCTCCACGCGATGAACGTGTCGGCGCCGGTGGCCGGTGGCCGGCTGGGCGCGGTGCACGTGGGCATCTCCCGGGACCACATCGACGAGCTGGTGTCCGCGCTGCGCTGGCGGATGATGGGCTTCGCGCTCCTCCTCGTCGCTCTGGGCGTGGCGGTGGCGGCGGCCTTCGGGCGCAGCATCGTCCGGCCCATGCGTGAGCTGACGGAGGTCGCCGGCCACATCGTCGAGTCCGGAGACCTCACCCGTCCCATCCAGGTGAAGAGCGGCGACGAGGTGGGCCGGCTGGCCAACTCCTTCGCGCAGATGGTCGCCCGGCTGCGCGAGGTGACGCTCAACCTCCAGCAGGCGGCGCAGGCGCTCACGCAGTCCACCGAGCACCTCAACACCTCCTCCACGGACCAGGCGCAGACCATCTCCCGTCAGGCCGCCGCGCTCCAGGAGACGCAAGTCACGGCGCAGGAAATCAAGCAGACCTCCATGCTGGCCGCGCAGAAGGCGGAGAGCGTGCTGTCGGTGGCGGAGCGCGCGGATGCGCTGGCCCGCTCGGGTGAGGCCGCGATTGAGCAGACGATGGCGGGCCTCAACGACATCCGCGTCCAGGTGGGCGAGATTGCCCAGAAGATTCTCGAGCTGGGCGAGCGCACGCAGCAGATTGGCGGCATCACCCAGACGGTGAAGGACCTGGCGGACCAGTCCAACATGCTCGCGCTCAACGCGGCGATTGAGTCGGTGCGCTCGGGGGAACACGGCAAGGGCTTCGGCGTGGTGGCGCGAGAAATCCGCGCGCTGGCGGACCAGTCCATCCAGGCGACCACGCGGGTGCGCGAGCTCCTGGACGACATCGCCAACTCGGTGACGGCCGCGGTGCGAATCACCGAGCGCGGCGCCGAGCGCATGGAGGCGGGCCTGGCCCAGGTGCGCACCAGCGGGCAGAACCTGCGCGAGCTGTCGTCCATCGTCCAGGACAACGCCGCCGCCGTCCGTCAGATTGCCGCCGCCGTGAGCCAGCAGAACGTGGGCATCAATCAAATCACCCTGGCCGTGAATGACCTCTCCAAGATGATGGATGAGACGGTGGCCCGCATCGGCTCCACGGGTGAGGCGGCCACCACGCTGCAAATCATCTCCGAGCAGCTCTCCAGCGCGGTGAAAATCTACCGCGTCGAGTAGCGCCGCCCGGCGGCACCCTGGATGCGAAGAGGCCCCGACTCCCTCACCTGGGAATCGGGGCCTCGTCATTTCCGGACGTCCGCGCGCGGGCTGCTACGCCAGCGCGGGCTCGGGCTGCACCGCAATGGCCTGGAGCTTGAGCCCCTCGCCACCCGGGTCCACGTCGTAGCGGGCGGTGCCGCCGTTCTTCAGGTCACCGAAGAGCAGCGCCTCCGCGAGGAGCTTCTTCAGCGCGTTGTCCACGAGGCGCGCCATGGGCCGGGCACCGAAGGCCGGGTCATAGCCATGCTCGGCCAGCCACGCGCGGGCGGCCGGCGTCAGCTCCAGCTTCACCTTCTTCTCATCCAGCATCTTCTGGAGGAGGCGGACTTCCTTGTCGACCACCTTGAGGATGATTTCAGGCGGCAGACCGGAGAAGAGAATCCACCCGTCCAGCCGGTTGCGGAACTCCGGCGTGAAGGTGCGCTCAATCGCCTTCTTCGCGCGCATCGCGTCGGCCGGCTTCGTCAAATCGCCGAAGCCGATGGACTTGGTGCTCATCTCCTGGGCACCCGCGTTGGTGGTGAGGATGAGGACGATGTTGCGGAAGTCGGCCTTGCGACCGTTGTTGTCCGTCAGCGTCGCGTGGTCCATCACCTGGAGCAGGATGTTGAAGAGGTCCGGGTGGGCCTTCTCGATTTCATCCAGCACCACCACTGCGTACGGATGCTTGCGCACCGCGTCCGTGAGCAGGCCGCCCTGGTCGAACCCGACGTAGCCCGGAGGCGCGCCGATGAGCCGGCTCACCGTGTGCTTCTCCGAGTACTCGCTCATGTCGTAGCGCAGGAACTCCACGCCCAACGTCTGCGCGAGCTGCTTGGCCAGTTCCGTCTTGCCCACGCCCGTGGGGCCCGAGAAGAGGAACGAACCGATGGGCTTCTCCGGCGCGCGCAGACCCGAGCGCGCCAGTTTGATGGCGCCGACCAGGTCCTTGATGGCGCTGTCCTGCCCGAAGATGACCGCCTGCAGCTCCTTCTCCAGATTCTGGAGCTGGACGCCTTCGCTGGCGGACACGCTCTTGGCGGGAATCTTCGCCATCTTCGCGACGACTGCCTCCACGTCCGCGCCGGTGACGGTGTTGGTGCGCACGCCCTCCGGCTTGAGCTTCTCCGCCGCGCCCGTCTCGTCGATGACGTCGATGGCCTTGTCCGGCAGGAACCGGTCATTGATGTGCTTGGCCGCCAGCTCCGCCGCCGCGCGAATCGCCTCCGGCGTGTACTTCACGCCGTGGTGTTCCTCGTAGCGGCTCTTCAGTCCCTCCAGGATGAGGACGGTGTCCTCGACGGAGGGCTCGGCGACCTCAATCTTCTGGAAGCGCCGCGACAGCGCGCGGTCCTTCTCGAAGGACGACTTGAACTCCTGGTACGTCGTCGAGCCGATGCAGCGCAGCTTCCCGCTCGCGAGCGCCGGCTTGAGGATGTTGGACGCATCCATGGAGCCGCCACTGGTGGCGCCCGCGCCGACAATCGTGTGGATTTCGTCGATGAAGAGGATGGCGTCCTTCTGCTCCTGGAGCGCCTTGAGCACGCCCTTGAGCCGCTCCTCGAACTGGCCGCGGAACTTGGTGCCCGCGAGCAGCGAGCCCATGTCCAGCGAGTAGACGACGGCGTTCTTCAGCGGCTCCGGGACGCGGCCCTCGTGGATGTAGAGCGCAAGCCCTTCCGCGATGGCCGTCTTGCCCACGCCCGCCTCGCCCACGTAGAGCGGGTTGTTCTTCCGGCGGCGGCTGAGCACCTGGATGGTGCGCTCCAGCTCCTTGTCGCGGCCGATGAGCGGGTCGATTCGCCCCTCCTTGGCCTCGATGTTGAGCTGGGTGGTGTACACCTCCAGCGGGTTCTTGCGCGGGGACTCTCCCTCGTCGTCGTCACCCGCGGGCGCGTTTCCGCCCGGGGCGGCCTCGGACGCATCGTCGTCGCCGGCCTCCTCGTCCTTGGAGATGCCGTGGGAGATGTAGTTGAGCAAATCCAGCCGGGTGACTCCCTCCTGCTGGAGCAGGTAGAGGGCCTGGCTCTCCTCCTCACGGAAGAGGGCCACCAGCACGTCGCCCCCGTCGATGAGCTTCTGCTCGGCGGACAGGGCGTGCATGGCGGCGCGGTGGAGCACGCGCTCCACGCCAATCGTCTGCTGCGGCTCGGCCTCCACCCCGTCCGGCAGGCGTTCGACCGTCTCCTCCAGGAAGGAGACGAGCCGCTCCTGGAGGCGCTTCACGTTGGCCCCACACGCCTTCAGGACCTCGCGCGTGCGCGAGTCCTTGGTGAGCGCGAGGAGCAGGTGTTCCAGCGTCAGGTACTCGTGGCTCATCTTCCGCGCCTCTTCCAGGGCGGTGCGGAAGCTGGCCTGCAACTCTTTGGCAATCAGCGGTCCTGCCACGGTTCAACCTTCCTCGGGTTCCATGGAGAGCCGCAGCGGGAACCCATTGTCCCGAGCCGCGGCCTCCACCGTCTTGAGCTTCGTCTCGGCGACCTCGAACGTATAGACGCCGGCCACTCCGACTCCGTTGTAATGAACGTGCAGCATGATCTGCACGGCATCCGACTCCGACTTGTGGAAGACCTCCCTCAGGACGGCCACCACGAACTCACGCGTCGTGTAATTGTCGTTGTGCAGAAGCACTTTGTAGAGCGTCGGTTTCTTGAGCTTCTGCTTGGGTACGGTCTCCGTGACGACGGAGCTATCGTGCTCGTCCTTCTGCGCCATAGGTTCTTCGGACTCCCTTTGATGACCGCGGAAGCGGGCCGTTTCAGGCCTCTCCCTTGAAACCTGTCTCCGCCCGCCACTGAGGCAGCCCTCCCCGGACGGCTGCCCGCTCGTGCTCCAGGAAGCCACGCACCGCCCGCTCCAGCCCGGGGTGGAGGAGCAGGTGGGCACTGTACGTGAGGCGAGGCTCGAAACCCCGGGTGAGCTTGTGCTCACCCCCCGCGCCAGGTTCGAAACGCGTCAGCCCCTGTCCAATCGCCTCCGTCACGGGGTGGTAGAGGCAGACGTTGAAGTGCAGGAACGGATGCTCCTCGAAGCAGCCCCAATAACGGCCGTAGAGGACCTGGGGCGCCCTGAAGTTGAACGCGCCGGCCACCAGCGCCCCTTCCCTCCGGACCTCCACCAGCTCGCAGCGGTGCCGGAAGTTGGAGAGCATCCGCGCGAAGAAGTCGCGCGTGAGGAAGCGCGCGCCCCACGGGTACTTGTCCACCGTGGAGACGTAGAGGCGGTACAGCGTGTCCACGTCCACCGACTGGAGGGCCTCGCCTCGCAGGGTGCGCAGCGTCAGGCCCTGCTCGGCGGGGGCGCGCATCTCCCGCCGCAGCTGGTTGCGCCGCTTGGAGTGGAAGCGGGCGAGGAAGTCCTCCATCGACTGGTAGCCGGCGTTGCGCCACTGGTACTGGACGCCCAGCCGCAGGGCGAAGCCCTGGGCCTCCAGCGCGGGCAGCTCCTCCTCGGTGGGAAAGAGGACGTGGATGCCGGAGAGGTGCTCGGCGCGGGCGAACTCCAGGGCGCCGGCATACAGCTCCGCCTCGCGGGCCGCGCGGTCCTCGCCGGGCGCCACCAGCACGCGCCGGCCGGTGGCGGGAGTGAAGGGGACGGTGAAGACGAGCTTCGGGTAGTAGCGCAGGCCCGCGCGCTCGGCGGCGGTGGCCCAGGGCGCGTCGAAGATGAACTCTCCCTGGCTGTCGTCCTTGAGATACGCGGGCGCGGCGGCGACGAGGCGCGAACCCCTCCACAGCGTCAGGTGCCGGGGGTGCCAGCCTCGCTCAGGCACCGCGCTGCCGCTGTCCTCGAGCGCGGCCAGGAAGGCCCACTCCAGGAAGGGCAGGGCCGCCTCGTCCACGAGCCCGTTCCACAGGGACGCGGGCACCTCGTGGATGGAGGGCAGGATGCGCAGGGTGGTGGGCAGCGGGGTGGACATCGGCGTCGGCGCACGGTGGGTTCGTGGGGGCAGCCTATAACGACGGCGGGCCCCCCTTGCCACGGCCGGCCGGCCCCTACTTCCCGCGTGTCAATTCGGCGGCAAGGAAGCGGCCTGCTTCGGCCAGGCCAGCGTCACCTCGTCGACGTCCCTCCTCGGACTCCATGACCCGGCGGGCCGCGTCGCTGGCGGTGCCGGCCTCCAGGTCCGCCAGGACGAGGAACGCGCTCCATGCGGGTGACGCGGGCGCCACGCGGCCCGGGCGGGTGGGGCGATCCGACAGGGTGGTGGCGACCTTCTCCAGGAGCCCGTCGTCATTGAGCCGCTTCGCGGTGCCCTTCATGGAGGCCCACGCGGACTCCAGCAGCGCGGGCAGCATCCTCCCGGCGAGGGCGGCGGAGAGCCGCGCTCCGGCCTCCTCCTCGTCGATTTGGTGCGCCTGGGCGTAGGTGGGGGCCAGCTTGGCGACGACCACTGCGCGGGTGGCGAGATGGGCGAGTCGGGGGGGGTAGGACATGGGCGCTCCAGTGGGCGCCGTCGACGACCCGGGCGCGAGTTACCAGCGGACCAGCAGACGGTAACCGTCCGCGCTGCGCTCCTCTACCGTGATTCGCGGCTGGGCGTTGGCCAACTCCAACATCCGCTCCAGGCCACCTGCCATCAGGTCCGGTCGGTTGTAGCGGTCGGTGATGTGCAGCCGCCGGCCTCGCTCGCCCACCTGGGACATGGTGATTTCGATGTCCGCGCGGCCCATCATCGCCAGGTAGCGGGGGATGCGCTCCGCGGCGCGGGCGGGGCCAATCATGGGCAGGGCCACCGCCGCCACGCGTCCCACCAGCGTCTCCGCGAAGCCGTTGACGAGCGTGCGGCCGACCTGCCGGTAGCCCTCCTCGTCATTCAGCTCTCCGAAGGCCTCCTGCCGGGCGAGGGCCGCCGCGCGCTGCCAGACCTGGACGGGGTAGTCCATCTCCGGCCGCTTGATGTCGTAGCCCAGCGCGGCCAGCTCCTCCACGAGCCGGCCCGACGCCTTCAGGCCCCGCACGAACAGGCCCTCCAGCACGCTTCCGGGAATGCGGGGCGGCGGAGGCTGGACCTGCTCGACGGGTCGGCGCAGCGGACTGATGGCCATGTGAAGCTCCCAGGGGAGCAGAGGTCCGTCCACCATAGTGGAGTTCCGTTTCTGCCGCGAATTCGGGCTGTTCTTTTATTTCCCGATGAGTCACGGGAAGCGGACGTGGCGGGGAGGGGAGCGCCGGTTTGATTCCCCGAGGGTCGGGTTGCTATGGGGCCGCGAGCGCCTTAGAGGAGAGGACCGAGGAGAACTGCATGTCGGTGAACATCCAGCTGGAATGGACCCCCAACCCGAGCACGCTGAAGTACGTGGTGGATCGGCGACTGTTGGCGGGCGGCGCGGTGAGTATCACGAATCCCCAGGATGCCCAGGCGAAGTCGCCTCTGGCGCGCAAGCTCATGGACGTGCGCGGCGTCACGGCGGTGATGATTGGCACCAACTTCGTGACGGTGACGAAGGGTGACGAGGGTGAGTGGGACGAGCTGAATGACCAGGTGATGGAGACGCTGGATACGCACCTCACGGCGAACGAGCCGGTGGTGGACGAGGAAGCCATCGCGGCGGCGCGTCAGGCGACCGCGAGCGACGGTGGCGGTTCGGTGGAGGCCCGCATCCGGGACATTCTGGACGCGGAGATTCGTCCGGCGGTCGCGATGGATGGTGGCGACATCACGTTGGACCGCTTCGAGGACGGCATCGTCTACCTGCACATGAAGGGCTCGTGCGCGGGTTGTCCGTCGTCGACGGCGACGCTGAAGATGGGCATCGAGGGGCGCCTTCGGGAAATCATTCCCGAGGTCCTCGAGGTGGTGTCCATCTGAGGCGCAACGTCAAGGCTTCACAGGTCCGGCGGGAGCTCCTGCCGGACCAGTCGCAGGCGCTTCTGCGTGAGCTGCACCTGCTCACGCGCGAGGGTCACCTCAACGCGGATGCGCTGCGCAAGCTCAAGCAGGTCAACCACCTGATGGGCTTGTTACGTCCGGCGGTGGAGGACGTGAAGGCGCGTCATCCCGAGTCCTCCGTGTTCGTGGACGCGGGCAGCGGCAACGCGTACCTGGGGTTCGTGCTCTACGAGCTGTTCCTGAAGGACGCGGCCACGGGCACGTTGCTGTCGGTGGAGGGGCGGCCGGAGCTGACCGAGCGCGCGAAGGGGCGCGCCGAGCGGCTGGGCTTCTCACGGATGCAGTTCCAGACGGCGCATATCGACCAGGCGGCGTATCCGGAGCGCGTCCATCTGGTGATGGCGCTGCATGCGTGTGACACGGCCACGGACGACGCGCTCATCGCGGCGGTCCGGCATGGCGCGGACCACGTCGCGGTGGTGCCGTGCTGTCAGGCGGAGGTCGCCGCGCAGCTGAAGGAGCACCGGCAGGCGGCCCACGGGAGCATGGGCCTCCTGTACGCGCATGCGTGGCACCGGCGCGAGTTCGGCTCGCACCTGACGAACGTCATCCGCGCGCTGACGCTGGAGTCGTTCGGTTATCAGGTGACGGTGACGGAGCTGACGGGCTGGGAGCACTCGTTGAAGAACGAGCTGATCCTCGCCAGGCGTGTGCACCGGGACAACCGGCGAGCGCGCATCCAGCTCGAGCGACTGCTGGCGGAGACGGGCGTGAATCCGAAGCTGACGCGGGAGCTGGGCGTGAAGCCCGCCGCGTCGGTGGGCGTGCCGTTGCCCGCCGAACCGCTGCCCGAGGCGCCGCAGGCGGTGTCCTCCGAGGAAGCCGCACAGACCGCTGAGAGCTGAGTGTGTGACGAGGAGGCTCGTGAAGGGCCTCCTCGTGGCGCGTGGCCGCCGCGCACGGGTGTAGAGCCGTGCGCGGGCCCGAGGTTTGCCTCGTGCCTCATGTGAGACTAAGTTGTCTCACATGAGACGGACAAGAGCCGGCGCCCCTCCCTCCGTAGCGTCTGGCTCGGATACTCGAGCGAGCATCTTGAGCGCGGCGGCTCGTGCGTTCGCGGTGGACCCCTCCGCGTCACTCGTCGATGTGGCCCGGTCCGCGGGAGTCGGACGGGCGACGCTTCACCGGTACTTCAGCTCCCGCGAGGAGCTCATCCGCGAGGCGGGGTTGGACTCCCTGGTGCAGCTCGAACAGGCGTTGAAGGCGCACCGGTTCGAGCGGCTGGCTCCCGATGTGGCCCTGGAGTCCCTGGTGGGCGCGCTGACCCCCTGGGGCGACAGGCTCCGGTTCCTCCTGGTCGTCTCCGAGCTGAGCCAGGAGCCTTCGCTCAAGGCCGCTGAAGCCCGGGTGGACGAACAACTCATGCGCATCCTGCTTCGCGCCAGGGACGAAGGCGTGCTGCGCCAGGACCTGCCGAGCGCGTGGTTGTTCGCCACCTTCGAGGCGCTTCTGTATGCGGCCTGGACGTCGGTCGCCCAGGGTGACCTCGCCGCGAACGATGCCGCTCGAACACTTCACGAGACGCTGCTCCACGGCCATGGCACCGGGCGCCCCGCTGGCGCCAGGAAGGCGCGCCCACGATGACCCCGAATCCCACGGAGCGGCTTCGCGGCATCGATATCGCTCGTGCATGCGCCATCTTCGGGATGTTCGTGGTGCATGCGTTCCTCGTTCTCGGGCCTCCCAGTTCTGGCCTTTCGGGCTGGGAGCGCATCGTGTTCAACCTGACCGAAGGGCGCGCCGCCGCCACCTTCGTCCTCCTGGCGGGCCTGGGGGTGGGGCAGCTGCTCTCGCGACGGGAAACCACCGACTCACGTCGCGTGCTGTGGCGTCGAGCCCTCTTCCTGGGCGGGCTGGGAGTTCTCAACCTCATCGTGTGGCCTGGCGACATCTTGCGGCTCTACGGCGTCGCGCTCTTCGCCGCGCCGTGGTTGCACCGCTGGTCATCCAAGGCCCTCTCGGGGCTCGTGGCCGCGCTCATCCTCCTCTTTCCGCTCGCGGCCCTCCTCGTGGACTGGGATGCCCGTTGGGACTGGGCCACGCTCACCTACCGGGGCCTTTGGACTCCCTCCGGTTTTGTCCTCAACCTGGGGGTCGATGGCTTTCGGCCCTTGCTCCCCTGGTTGGCGTTCTTCGTCCTGGGCCTGCGGCTGGCCCGGCTCGACTGGCGCGACAGGGCCACGCAGCGGCGAATGCTGTGGGCGGGCATCTGGCTGTTCGTCCTGGCGGAGGTCGCCTCGGCGGGGCTGGTGAAGCTCGCGATTCAAAGCGCGATGGGTGAGCGGTTGGGGGCACAAATCGTGACGGCGCTCCTCGGTACGCACTCCATTCCGCCCATGCCGTTGTTCATGCTCTCCGCGCTGGGCATCGCCTGCCTGGTCCTGGGTGGCGGCTTCGTGCTGGGGGACCACCTCCCGCGACGCCTTCAGGAGGCGCTGGTGTCCACGGGGCGCCTGGCGTTGACCTGGTATCTGGGCCATGTGCTGCTGCTGGTGGGGCTCGCCCTCGCTGGATACGGCAACCGCCTCTCCGCGCTTGCCGCCATGGGGGTGGCGTTCGCTGGGTTCGCGGGTGTCGTCGCCGTGTCGACCTTGCGAAGCGGAGCACCCATGTTGCTGGAGCGAATGCTCCGGCGCTTCTCCACACCGAGCCCCCGTGCTGACAAGGCGATGGAGTCACCGCCCGAATCGCCTCGCGAATGAGTCAGAAGGGCGCGGGGCAGTCGAAGGTGATGCTTGCCCCTGTCCCTGGATGCTGGAGGGTGAGCGACTCCGCGTGGAGCATGAGTCGCGCTCCCCCGCGGCCGTAGAGCCGGTCGCCGACGATGGGTGCACCGAGCCCGAGCGGATGCGAGGCATGGACCCGGAGCTGATGAGTCCTTCCCGTGAGCGGAAAGAAGGCCACGCGGGTTCGCCCGTCGCGCCGTTCGAGGACTCGCCACTCCGTCACGGCGGACTTGCCGTGGACGGTGTCGTGAATCTGTCGAGGGCGGTCATTCAGGTCGACGCGCATCGGGAAGTCGATGCGGCCCTGGTCCTCCTGGATGAGTCCCTCCACCCACGCGACGTAGCGCTTGCGCACTTCACGGTGCACGAACTGGCTCTGCAGTGCCGCATGCGTGCGTGAGTCGAGCGCCGCGACAATCAGGCCCGACGTGTCCAGGTCCAGTCGGTGTACCAGGAGCGGGCCGGTGGCCTCGGGATGACGCGCCCGAAGCCGCGTGAGCACGGAGTCCGTGAGCGACTCTTCGCGCCCAGGCACGGACAGCAGCCCGTGGGGCTTGTCGATGACGACGAGCCACGGGTCCTCGAACAGGACGGTCAGCGCGCCAGGGGCAGCGGGTGGCGGCACGAAGGTTCGTGGCGGCGCGACCTGAAGTCCTTCCAGCATGAAGGGGAGCAGGGGACCGCACTTGTCGCGACAGGCGGCGTAGTACGCGCCGGAGACGCGTCCTCCTGCTGGAGGTGGTGCGCCCCACCAGAACTCCGCGAGCGCGATGGGGCGCAGCCCGTGGGCATGCGCGTATGCGAGCAACTTGGGCGCGGCACAGTCGGCGGCACCGGAGGGCGGCTGGCCGCGCTCGTAGAGGGTTCGCAGGAGGCGACGCTCGCCTCGCGCGCTGGTGATGGCGTAGGTGTCGTGGATGCGCCGCATGAGCGCGCGACTCACCATGTGGCGCAGGCGCTCCAGGGCGCGGAGTCGTCGTTCCCGTCGCGCGAGCTGCGGCTCGATTCGCTGTCGCTCCTCCGCGTGGGTGGCTTCCAGACGGCGTCGCTCGGCTTTGTCCCCTCGACTCTCCTGGTCGAGCGTATGGAGCGCGGCGCGTTGCGCGGCCTCGTCCCGCGTATCCGGTGCGTTGGTGTCCATCGAATCGGCTGAACCCCGCCGCTCCCGCGCGGCCGTCTCATCCCGAGCGGGCCACTCGAGAGGCCGCGCTGATTCGGCCGGGCCTCCTCGCTCCCCAGGGGGATGGGAGTCCATGGGAACTCCTGGATGCTCGGGAGATGGCCGCGTCCTCGTGAGCTCCGCCCGACGTGCATGACGCTGCTTTCGACGCGCCTCGTGACGCTCACGCAGCGCCGTGAGCTCCGCGGTGTGTCGAGCCGACTGGGCCTCATGTGCGGCCCGAAGCGCGATGAACTCGGGCTCGGACCCCAGGGCTTCGGAGCGAGCCAGCAGTGCCTTCACCGTCGCCTCGCCCTCGGGCTCCAGGCGTGCTCGGGCCTCACGGTCGAACAGCGGTGGAACGAAGCCCTCGAGGTCCCAGCGTCCGGCGAGCATCCCCGAGAAGGCTCGCAGGAACCCGACGCGTCCATCGGGCCGGCGCACCACCAGCACGCCGAACATCTTCCCGCCTTCGGGACTCTCCAGCAGGGACAGCGGCACGTCCGCGGCGAGGTGCCGCGAGCGGAGCTCCGCCTGGAGGACCTCCGCGGCCTGCCGCGCGAGCGCCGAGGGCCCCAGCTCATCGAAGGGGCTCGGGAAACTTCCCGGTTCATCGGGAAGCTTCGTCCGGGGCTCGAAGAGGGTGACACGCGGGTCCACGTGTCCACCGCTAACATGAAACCCGGGCCCACTGCGAACGGGCCCGGGAGCCGAGCGCTCCCTGCGTTACTGGAGTGCGACCTTCCCATCCGGCTTGCGCTGGAAGCGATACAGCACGAAGCCGACAGCGAGCGCGATGGCACCCGCGATGAGGTTCTTCCGCTGGGCGCTCAGCGCGAACACGACACACAGTGAGGCGGCGGCGATGGGAATCACCGGCCCTCCTGGGATGCGGAACGCATTGGCCGGCTGCTGGAGCTTGCGCCGCAGCACGGGCACGGCCACCGCGGTGCCGAAGTACGTCGCCAGCCGGGCCACCACGGAGAGCGTGGCGAGGAACTCGAACGACCCGGTGAAGGCCAGTGGGAGCGCGATGGCGGTCTGGGTCACGATGGCGACCATCGGCGTGCGGTAGCGCGGGTGCAGCGTGGCGAGCGCCGCCGGACCGAAGCCATCCTGCGCCAGCGCGTAGAGATAACGAGGCCCTGCGAGCACCGTGTTGCTGTTGGTGCCGAGGATGGACAGCACTCCGCCCACCGTCATCAGGAGTCCGCCTCCGTTGCCCAGGAAGCGCGCGGCGGCATCCGCCAGCGGCGTCTTCGAATCCACGACGCCCGGCAGCGTCCCCAGGGCGACCCACTGCACCGCCGTGTAGATGAGCGTGACGACGCCAATCTGGACGATGAGCGCGAAGGGCACGTCCCGGCGCGGATTCTTGAACTCACCGGCCGGCGCCGCGGTGTTCTCGAAGCCCGCGTAGGCGAACAGGAGCAGCAACACGGCGGCGCCCAGGTCGCCGTCACTCTTCGCCACCACGGAGGTGGCCAGCGGCGCGGACACGAAGAAGATGCCCACGGTGATGAAGACGAGCAGCGGCACCGTCTTGGTGATGGCCAGGAAGACGGCGGTGCGTGCGCCGCCCTTCACGCCGACGACGTTGATGGCGGTGAGCGCGAGCAGGGGTATCGCGATGGCCAGGCCCTGCCCCACGCCCTCGTTGGCTCCAGGCCACAGGTAGCCGAGCGCGCGGGAGAAGCCGACGGACAGCGAGGCCACCGAGGAGACTCGGGCGAGCCACGTCATCCACCCCACCTGGAAGCCCACCAACTCACCGAAGGCCTCGCGCGTGTAGAGGTACGCGCTGCCGGGCTTGTCGAAGTAGCTGGCGGCTTCCGCGAAACACAGCACGAGCAGCAGCACGGCCAGTCCGGCCACCACCACCGCGCCCGTGCTGGCGGAGCCGAGGTTGGCGGCGGCGGCGGCGGGCAGGAGATACACCCCGCTGCCGATGACGTCGTTGATGGAGAAGCCCACCAGCTCCCAGCGGGAGACAGCGCGCTTCATTCCAAGGTCTTGGGGAGTCGAATCGCTACCAGTCGTCATGGTGGGGTGGGGGAGGCCGGGGTGGACCTGACAGGGAGGACCACTGGAGCATATGCGGGGAGAAACCGCGAATTCAGGGACTCCCGAGCCCCACGCGAGCCGTGACTCCGGCGCGCGAACCTCACCCCCTTCAAATACGACTCACGCCGTCAGCAGCAGGCGACACCGCAACCCACCATTGCGCACGGGAAGACTGCGCGCGCCGGGCAGCTCCAGCGCCTTCACCAGGGCGGAGTCCTCCGGAACCAGCAGCGCCGCGCGCCAGCCCGCGAAGCCCTTGCGAACCAGGGTGCCGAGCGCGCGGTAGAGGCCGGGCAGGTCCTCCCCTTCGCCCAGGCGTTTGCCATAGGGCGGATTCGCGACCAGCAACCCGGGCCCACCCGGGGGCGCGGTCAACGTGCGCAGGTCCTTGCGCTCCAGCGCGAGCGTCATGCCCGCGCGCCGAGCGTTCCTGCGCGCCGTGCCCAGCGAACCCGCGTTGATGTCATAGCCATACACGGCCGCGCGCGGTGCCGTCAGCGTCTCCGCCTCCGCGCGCGCCTTGCGAGTGGCCCACGCGCTCGCGTCGAAGCCCGGGAAGGACTCGAAGGCGAAGCCATGCAGCAACCCTGGCGCGCGACGCATGGACATCCACGCGCCTTCCACCAGGAAGGTGCCCGAGCCGCACATCGGGTCCACCAGTGGCTCCGTGCCGTCATACCCGGCCAGCATCAGGATGCCCGCCGCGAGCGTCTCCCGCAGGGGCGCGCGGCTCACCTCTTGTCGATAACCCCGGCGATGCAGCGGCTCCCCGCTGGTGTCCGCGCTCACGGTGAAGTCATTGCCCTCCACTCGGACGAGCAACGTGAGCCCCGGACCGCCTTCGTCGTCGAGCGGACCCGCCCGGCCCACCTCGGCCAGTCCCCATGCCTTCGATGCCGCCGAGAAGACAACGCCCTGGCTCGGGACACCCGCGCGGTGCAGCGTCACCGAGAGCCGGGGCGGCGCGCCCCTGTCCCACGTGCGTGACAAATCCAACGCGCGCAGCCCTCGAATCAGCGCGCCCTCGTCACTCGCGTGGAAGGAGCCCAGCCGCAACAGCACCCGGCTCGCGGTGCGCAGGCGCAGGTTGGCTTCCTGATGCAGCCCCGTGGGCCCCTGGAGCTCCACCCCGCCTTCGACGAGGGAGGGCTTCCAGCCCAGGGCGGAGCACTCCGCCTCCAGCGCGGTCTCCAGTCCGGGAAGGGTGGACACGTAGACTTGTTCTTCGGCGCGGGCGGTCGTCACGGGAGGCCCCATTGTCCGTGCTCCTGCGGCGACCGCAACGCTTCATTGCGGAATCACGGCGGCGATGCGGCCGGCGACTCGGACTCCAACGGCCTGGGCACCCGGGGCGGGTCGTCCGCGTAGACGCCCCGATACTCGGGAGGCAGCAGCTTCGCCACCCGGCGCATCATCGCGTCCACCAGCGCCTGCCGCGTGTCCTCCGCGCCAGCGACCTCCGCCTCCAGGTCCTCCATCCGGAACGCGGGGCCCACCCGCACGCGGACGTGGGCGTTGTACAGCCGCTCGCCGCCCATGTCCGAGTCGTTGATGGGCATCAGCTTCTCCGTCCCCATCAACGCCACCGGTACCACCGGCGCACCTCCGCGTTTGGCGATGAGCGCCACGCCCTTCTTCGCCTGGTGCAGCGCCCCATCCCGACTGCGCGCGCCCTCCGGGAAGATGAGCACCGAGTCGCCGCCCTTGAGCGTCTCCACCGCCCGGCGCACCGCCTCGATGTCCGGCGAGTTGGGCTTGATGGCGATGGTGTCCATCACCTCCGAGGCCAGCCGCGTCATCACCGTGCTTTGCAGCTTCACGCCCGCCAGGAAGTACAGCCGCCGGGGACGGAACGCGCGGAACAGCGTGAAGCCGTCCGCATTGGACAGGTGGTTGCAGATGTAGAGACAGGGCTCGTCGGGGATGTTGCCCCGGCCCTCCACGACTTCGTCGGCCAGCGCATCCCACACGCCGTCCATCAGGGTGCGGACCACATGTCGCCGGACACCTTCCGGCAGTCGGGCCATCAGGGAAAAGAGAATGCGGAGCACGCGTCGGTCGCCTCCACCTCGGGACGGCCCGAGAGCATGGTCCGGTCGGAGCCCACGCGTCCGACCGTTACCGCCAGGGCTTCAGCACCGCCACTGGCCACCAGAAGATGTAGTCCTGCGGGGGCTCCAGGTCAGTGCTCGCGAGGAGTCCGCCTCCTGCCCGCAAGCCGTCCCGTCGTGCAGCCAACGCTCCGGACCGACTCCGGGACGGGGCAAAACCGTCCATGTCACCCACCCGTGACCCCCTGGGCGTGCGCGAACCCATCGGCGAGCACCCCGGGTTTGCGCTAAGGGAGGGAGCCATGAGCGCCGCCGAATCCACCCTCTCGCGCAGCAGGAAGCCCGTGGAGTACGAGGTCACCGTCGCCCACGTGCGGATGGACACGCACGACACCGCGACACTCTTCCTCGACTTCGGCGAGCCCCGTCCGGACTACAAGGCCGGCCAGTTCATCAACATCGACCCGCACCAGTTCCACGCGCTCGGGCGCCTGTCCGCCTACCTGCAGGAACAAAAGGGGCGCAAGGAGCCCCAGCGCTCGTACTCGCTGGCCTCCGCGCCCCATGAGCCCCACGTGGCCATCACCGTGAAGGACGAGGAGTTCATCCCCGGCCTCACCCGCTACCCGCCGCTCCTGTCCCCGTTCCTCGTCCACGGCCGGCTCACCGGCGCGCGACTCAAGGTGCTCGGCTTCATGGGCCCCTATGTGCTGCCGGACGACGTGGACCAGCGCACGGACCACGTCGTCCACATGGTGGCCGGCTCCGGCGCGGTGCCCAACTTCGGCATCATCAAGGATGCGCTCCACCGGAATCTCAAGGTGCGCCACACCTTGCTCATGTCCAACAAGACTTGGAGCGACGTGCTCTACCGGGACGAACTGGAGGCGCTGGAGCGCCAGCACCCGGACCGCGTCCGGCTGGTGCACACCCTCACCCGTGAGCTGGACGAGTCGCGCTTCGGCGCCAACGTGCGCAAGGGCCGCGTCCACCAGGCCCTGCTGGAAGAGCTCATCCCGGACCGGGCCACGTGCCTGGTCTACGCGTGTGGCCCCGCGATTACGCCGTGGGACCGCCGCAAGGCGCTGGAGACGCGCACTCCGGCCACGCCGCGCTTCATGGAGACGGTGCTCGGACACCTGCACGCGCTCGGCATCGACGACAAGCGCATCAGGCGGGAAACGTACGGGTAGGCCCCAGCGGGAGCACCACCTCGAAGCGAGCGCCCCGCTTGGGCCGGCCGCTCGCGCGCACCTGTCCTCCGTGCGCGAGCACCACGCGCTTGACGATGGCCAGCCCCAGGCCCCGTCCGTTGGCGCGCGTGAGGAAGAAGGGCTCGAAGACGCGGCGCGGGTCCACGTCGGGAATGCCCGGGCCCTCGTCCTCCACCACCAGCCGCACGCCGCCCTCCACGGGTTCCACGTTCAGCCGCACGCGCCCGCCCGGCGGTGAGGCCTGCACCGCGTTGCGCACCAGGTGCGTCGCCGCGAGTTGGAGCAGCGTCTCATCGCCCATGATTTCGGGCACGTCCGGCGCCTCGTCCACGGTGAAGCGCAGCGTGGGCGCATCCGGTGGACCATGTAGCTGGCCCAGCGCGCGCCGCACCAGCTCACCCAGGTGCACCAGCCGCGGGCGCGGCTCCAGCGGACGCACCACGTCCAGCAAATCCCTGACGATGTCCTCCAGCCGGATGGCCTCTTCCTCCAGCATGCCCACCGCGGCCTGTCCCGTGGGGCCCAGGTGCGCCTCGCGGCGCAGCACCGCCACCGCGTTGAGGATGGCGCCCAACGGATTGCGCACCTCGTGCGCCACCACTCCCGCCGCCTCGCCCAGCACCGTCAGCCGCTCGTGCGCGACCAGCTCCTCCTGGAGCCGCGTCACTTCGACCAGTCGCTCCGCCGCCACGCGGTGGTGACGCACGTTCTCCAACGCGCCACCGAGCAACTGCGCGAAGAGCTCCAGCGTGCCCGCGGCGGCCGGCGTGAGGTCCAGGCCCTGCGCGGAGAGGATGCCGAAGGGCTGGCCCTCCACGAAGATGGGCGCATCCAGGGCGCGGATGCCGGGAGGGTAGGCGCGCTGGATGTCCTCGAAGACCTCGCTCGTGTGGACGCGATGGGCCGCGCCGAGCGCGTCCTGATGGAAGGCCGCCTTGCGCCGCGCGAGCACCTCCGCCAGGTGGGGCAGGGTGCCAAGGGGAAGGCGGACCTCGGAGATGGGCATGCCGTACTTGCGCTCGGCCAGCGCGACGATGGCGGGCTCCTGCCGCATGGGGCCGTGCCGGAACGTGTCTCCTTCGACCAGGAGGATGGCCGAATAGAAGCCCTGCCGGTGGACGGCGTCGATGGCCGTCTCGAGGACCTCCTGCTCGTCGCGCGCGCGCAGCATGTCCGCGGCTGCCGCGCCCAGCGCCTCGGTGAGCCGGCGGGTGGTGTCCACGCCCTCGGCGTCGTGCAGCAGCACCACCGTCTCTTCCTGCGTGGCGCCCGGTGCATAGGTCGCCGCCACCGTGCGCTCCTTCCCGTCGGCTCTCCGGATGCGCAGCCACAGCGGGTGCTCCGGCCGGGTGCCGTCCCGGGTGAGGGCCTCGTGGAACGCCTCCACCCAGCCGCGCTCGGCGGGAATGAAGCGG
The DNA here is from genome assembly GCF_013336645.1 of Myxococcus sp. CA039A. Taxonomy (NCBI): domain Bacteria; kingdom Pseudomonadati; phylum Myxococcota; class Myxococcia; order Myxococcales; family Myxococcaceae; genus Myxococcus; species Myxococcus sp. CA039A. The sequence goes on from NZ_JABUMQ010000118.1 coordinate 29,153, forward strand.
GCGATGAGCGCGGTGACGGGCGTGGCCTTCAGCTCGTCGAGGGGAATTCCCAGCAGCGAAGCCAGGGCCGCGTTGGCGACCACCACCTGATCGCCTCGGGTGACCGCCGCGGGAGTGGGCAGCCCGGCAAGCAACCAGTAGTCAGAAGGGGCGGCGGAGGCGTCGGGAGGCACGGAAGTCATCCTGGCGGACGGCGCGAGGGGGCCGGGAGGGGGATGCAATCGATTTCGGGG
>NZ_JABUMQ010000119.1:0-29214 GCF_013336645.1 Myxococcus sp. CA039A
GGATTACGCCGTGCAGGACTATCCGACCCCGCCCAAGGACCCGCCCGAGTCCGGCCCGGAGCCCTTCAATGGCTTCACCGGCGCGCAGTACTTCGCGCGGCTCATGTACTGCGACCACGAGTCGGGCCTCGACAGCTTCGGCCCTGGCAAGGGTCCCGAGTGTGAGAACGACGAGGGCCACCACGCGGAGGTGTCCGCGCATGCGTGCTGGCTCAACCCGGGAGCGCAGCAGGTGCAGTGCACGCTGAACCAGGCCGACCCCAATGGCGGCGGTGGCGGCGGCCCCGCGGGCGCGTACAACGTGGACCTGCACCAGTCGTACATGGACCAGTTCGGAAAGGGCGGCGTCATCCGCTGCTCGGCGCGCCTGGGCGTGCAGAACTACCTGCTGCCCAAGTCCTTCCTGCAGGACTTCAGTCAGGTGGGGCTCGCGCGGCAGACGAAGAAGCGCTCCGATGGCATCCACGGCAACGCGACGGGGGGCGACTTGCAGGACGACCCGCGCGGGCTCGAGGGCGACGTCTACCTGCTGCCCTGGGAGCGCATCGCCATCGTCACCGATACGTGGGCGCTCACGAAGCCCGCGAACCTGGGGCCGGGGACGGCGAACGGCGAAGAGGACAACCTCTACGTGCGGCTGGCGCAGGTCTACAAGAACCAGGACAACGCGGGGTACACCCAGATGTCCTCGGCCGCCGAGGCGCTCGTCAGCCAGGCCACGCAGGAAGTGCTCAACAGCGCGATTCGCCTGGACTCCATGCCCCCCGGGGACGACCCGCGCGAGCCCAGCCTCTCCATCAAGCCCTTCCCGTCGAGCGGCGGGCCGGTGCAGACCCTGGATCAGAACGGCGGAAGCGCCAGCTACTTCAACAGCGAGTGGAAGGACTGGGACAAGGACAACAACGAGGCCACGCACAGCGCCCGAGGGAACAACTACCTGGGCTGTGCCCAGGCGGAGAGCTGCTGATGTCGCGTGCCTCGAGCCTGGTCATCCGCGTGCCGGCGCTGCTGTTCTCCGTGGCCGTGGTGGGCTCGTTGATTGGCTTTGCCTGGGAGGGCGCCGTCTACGGGCGGCGCGACGCGACGGAGGAGTGGGCTCCTCCGCCCTCGCTCGATGATGCGCCCCCCGCGAAGCCCGCGGGGCGCTCGCCCGAGGAGGAGGCCGCGCTGAAGCGCGCGCTGGTGCACTTCCCCGCGTATCCCCGGGCGAGCCGCGCGGAGCTGCTCGCGGTGGACTACCTGGGCCCGGACGTGCCCATCGCCGTGGCGTGGTTCTCCACGAAGGACACGCCGGAGCAGGTCCTCTCCCACTACCGGCAGGTGCTGCTGGACAATGGGCTGCCGGTGCTCGGCGAGCGCCATGGCGAGCACGGGGGCTGGGTGGGGTACTGGAGTCCGGCGACGGAGGAGATGCGGCTCGTCTCCGTGCTGGCGCAGGGAGGAGAGACGCTGGGCTTCGTGTCGGCGGGGCAGGTGGCGCCGCTGTTGAAGCGGGCCTCGCGGGTGCCGCCCTGGATTCCGCTGCCGCCCGAGCTGGGTCAACCCGTCACGCTCTCCTTCTCCATGGAGGGGGCCTCTCACCACGTCGTCTCCGGCCAGCTGCCGGAGGGCTCTCCGACCTCGGTGGGTGAGCGGTACCGGAGCCTGCTCACGCAGCAGGGCTGGGACGTGGGGGCCGTGGAGCCGGTGGACGCGAACGGCATCGCGTTCGAGTTGATGAAGGGCACCACCCTGGGGCGGGCCACCTTGCGCACGCGCGCGGAGGCGCCAGGGGTGGAGCTTCAGGTCTCGCTGCTCCAGCGAGGTGCCGCTCCGTGAACGACAGGAAGGATACAGCGATGGCGAAGTCACCCCGGAGGCTGGGGCTTGTTCGGGCGCGCGGTCAGTCGATGGTGGAGTACGCCGTGGTCACCGCCGCGCTGATGGGCTTTACCGTGATGGGCTGGCCGTTCCTGGTGCAGTTGCTGAACGCACTGCAGCGGTACTTCGGTTCCATCTACTACGTCATCCAGTCGCCCATCCCGTAGGGGCGTGGAGTCGCCCCCGGCATGGGGGCGGGGCCCGTGGCATCGAGGCCAGGACGGAGTCGTGACCCGCGGACGCCGTGAGTGAGGCCGCGCGGGCTTTCCCGTACGTGAGCGCACCGGAACCGCGCCACCTCTACGTGTTTCCCCCGAAACATCTGCTCAAGCGTGCGAGGGAGGCCTGGCTGCCCCACGGGCCAGCAGGCAGTGTATGGCCTCTCATGCCTCCCAGTAATGTCGGGTGTTTGTCATATCTCCGTGTCGTGGGTTCCCACCATGGAGCATGGCTGTATTTGTCCGGTGCATGTGAGGGCAAGCGGCCGAGGTGACGCGATTGTGACGAAGGCAACGCCTCGTGGGGAATGATTGTCATTCATGTGCAGGGGGCAACATTGCGGGTTTTGAGTGGAGGTTTTGATTCCCAGGGATTTTGAGGGGGGCGCTGTGGGTGTGGTAGTGATTGGTGTATGCGATGTCGCCTCTGCTTTCGCCTTGCAAGGGCACAGTCTGGACAGGCTGCGGTGGAGTCCGCGATTGTCCTGCCGCTCTTCGTCTTTCTCATCCTGGGCATCCTGCAGTTGGGGTTGATGCACCAGGCGCGGCTCCTGACGAAGTACGCCGCCTATAAAGCGGTGCGGGCCGGCTCCATCCACAACGCGAGCGTGAAGGAGATGGAGCGGGCGGCGGTCGCCGTGCTCCTGCCGATGCTGGCCAAGCGCTCCTCGGGGCCGGACGGCATCGAATATGTCCGCCCGGTGAACAGCGGGCAGGACTTCACGACGAAGTGGAGCGAGCTGAAGAGCAACGAGATGGCGGACACGGACTTGAAGTACGCCGAGGTCACCATCTGCGGGCCGACGAAGGCGGACGTGGGCGGCGGTGGTGGTGAGCTGGACTTCGACGACCCAGACAACGCGACCTCCGACGACTGGAAGCAGAGCCACCGCACCAAGCTGCGTGTGCAGGTGACGTTCAACTACCGGCTCGTCATCCCGTTCGCGGATTGGGTCATCTACAACGCCGCGCGCGCCCGCGACATGCCCATGGTGGTGCGCATGGGCGAGGTGAAGGCGGCGGAGAAGAGCAAGGCCTCCGGGCGCAGGTTCGGGAGCGCCGGCAAGGGCGAGAGCCCCTACGACAGCGCCGCCTCCAAGGGCATCTACATCGCGCCCATCCGCGCCACGTACACGATGCGGATGCAGTCGAATCTCTACCTCAACACCAGCGACCTTCCAGGGAGCAACGTATGCCTCTTCCCGTTCTCCTACTGAGCCGGTCGCGCCGTCGCATCCAGCGCGGACAGGCCATTGTCCTGGGCTCGCTGTCGTTCCTGGTGCTCGCGCTGATGGTGACGCTGAGCTTCAACCTGAGCCACGCGCTGCGCCAGAAGATGAGCCTGCAGCAACATGGCGATGCCATGTCGTTCTCCATGGGCGTGTTGGAGGCGCGGGCACTCAACTATTACGCGGTGACCAACCGGGCCATCGCTGGCTCCTACGTGGCGATGAACAGCCTTCACGCGTACATGGCCACCGCGAGCATCACCGGCCAGATCATGCGCGCGGGGCAAATGAGCTTCCCCCTGATTATCGCGCAGGAGACCGCCAGGTGCGTCGCCTGCAAGGGGACGTGCCCTTGCTGCCAGCACGCGGTGGACGCCGGGCGGGTCATGGAGAAGTTCAGGAAGCAGGGCGATATGTACGACCGGAAGGTCAGGGGGCTGGAGGGGAACTTCAGGAGTGCCATGGAGGGACTGGACCTGATGGTGGACAACATCCACACCTCGCAGCGCTCGGTCCATGAGAAGACCGTGCAGGCGGTGAAGGACGGCTCCAGCCATGGCCTGTCCCGGCTCAAGACCGACGCCGCGCCCAATGTGAGTGACCTGTCTTCGGCGGTGGGTGCCCTCAACGCCAACGAGTTCAATTGCGCCGTGGATGGGATGCAATGCCAGGGCAGCGTGCCGAACTCCTCGCCCGAGGCCCGTGCGCGCGTCGTGACGGAGATTGGCAATGCGAGCCGTTCGGGATGGCCCGCGAACCGGAATATCACTGGGGGTATTCCGACGAATCTTCATCCTGAGTTCGTGAAGGAGGTCCTGGATCTTCCCGGCACGGGGGTGAACACACTGACCCTCCACAAGGGCTCCTCCAAGACGGTGCAGAGTCAGAACAATGTCTACGGAGGCGGTCAGAGTCCGGGCAACCAGGGGTCCACAGTGGCCGCCGCCGAGTCGGGGATCTTCACGCAGGTCTCCTGGCACGAATCGACAGGCCTGCCGTTGCCCTATGACGCCTCCATCTGGAGTGACTCAGGAGGCGGTGGTCACTCCGTCGGTGGGGCGCACCGGGGCCAGCATCGCTTCGAGGGCACCAACGTGCGGGCGCTCACGGCGTGCGCGGGCTCGGGCAACTGCTTCATGAAGTACCGCGCCAACCCGGATGTGAGACGGGACTGGGGCCAACCGCGCGTCTACAGCTATTACACGATGAAGCTGAACGTCGGTGACCCGAAGAAGGCCCCGTGGGAGCTCAACAACTCCCGGCGCGTGAAGTTCGAGCACGGCGCCCAGGGCTCGGGGGACCTGACGTTGGCCGCTGGCGAGGGCATGAGCCTGTCCAAGTCCCTGGTCTACTACCACCGCTTCAAGCAGGGCGGCTGGTCGGAGCCTCCCAACCTCTTCGCCCCTTACTGGCGCGTGAAGCTGCATCCCTTCACCCCGCAGGAGGCCAAGAAGGTGCTGGAGGACGCGGGCAACAGCGACGCGGCCACCATCGCCGAGGCACCGGAGGTGTCGCTGTGAGGCCCATGAAGAGAGCTGGGACGCGAATCGCTCGGGGCGCCGCCGCGGTGGAGACGGCCCTGTGCATGCTCGTCATCATCCCCGTGTTCATGTACGCCATCTTCCTGGACGACCTCTTGCGCCACGTGCTGGACGCGCAGGAGACCACGCTCTCCACCGTCTGGGATTACGCGGTGTCGGACTACGCGGCGGAGCCCAAGGGAGGGGATTCCTTCGCGGGCTTCGCCCAGACGCAGGGCCTGGCCCGGCAGATGTATTGCGACCACGAGTCGGGCCTCGACAGCTATGGGCCCGACAAGGGAATCGAATGCAAGGATGACGTGAGCCACCACCAGGAGTTGGTGGCCCACGCGTGCTGGCTGCACCCAGGAGCTCAGCAGGTGGAGTGTACGGTGGAGCAGCAGGCGGTCGGCAGCTACGGGGTCACGCTGCATGCGGCGTACATGACCCGGTTCAACCGGGGCGGGCTCATCCGCTGCTCGGCGCGGAGCGGCGTGCAGAACTACCTGCTCCCCAAGACGCTCTTCTCGGAGTTCAGCGACGTCGACCTGGCCAAGGAGCCGAAGGACAAGGGCGCCAAGGACGTCCACGGGAACGCCAAGAAGAAGCGTGACGTGGAGCAGGACACCTACCTGCTCCCCTGGGAGTACATCGCGCTGGTGACGGACACGTGGGCCCTCACCGAGAGCCAGAGCTTCCAGCCCGGCGACTCGCAGAAGAAGGCAGGCGACCTCTACGCACGCGTGGCGCAGGTGTACACGAACGGCGAGAACGCGGGTTACACCCAGATGCAGACCGCTGCCCAGGCGCTCGTCACGCAGGGCATCAGCAACAAGCTGCTCTCTCCCACGCTGGAGCTCAGCCTCTCGAAGCCCGGTGATGACCCGACCCGGGTCAGCATGTCCATCCGGCCCCAGAACGGTGGCGCGCCGACCCAGCGAATCAATCAGGGCCAGGGCAGTAGCACCTACTTCAACAACGAGTGGCGCGACTGGGACTCCGACAACAACCAGAAGACGCACGACAAGCGCGGCGACTACTACATGGGCTGCAAGAAGCCGGGGGAGTGCTGATGGCGTCGTTGTCGCGTCGCAAGCCGCACGGCCAGTCGATGGTGGAGTACGCCACCGTCACGGCCGCGCTGATGGGCTTCACGGTGATGGGCTGGCCGTTCCTGGTGCAACTGCTCAACGCGCTCCAGCGGTACTTCAGCTCCATCTACTACGTCATCCAGTCCCCCATCCCTTGAGGACGGGGGACCGGGGCGTCACTACGGCTTCACCGTGGTGACGAACTCCGCCTTGCCGCCGGCGACCTTCAGGACGACGGCTTCCTTCACGGCATCACGGTTCGCATCCAGGGTGATTCGCCCCGCCACGCCCGGGAAGTCCTTCGTCGCGGCAATCGCGTCGCGCAGCGCCGGGCCGCTCGTGTCCGGGGCGCGCTTGAGCGCCTCCACCAGCACCCGCGCCGCGTCGTACGACAGCGCCGCCACGCTGTCCGGCACGCTGCCGTACTTCTCCTTGTACCGCGCGAGGAACGACTGCAGCACCGGGTCCGGGTTGCCCGGCGAGTAGTGGTTGGAGAAGTAGCTGCCCTCCAGCGCGGACCCGCCCAGTTCGAACAGCTTGTCGGAGTCCCAGCCGTCACCGCCGAGCAGCGGCACCTTCAGCCCCACCTCGCGCGCCTGCCGCGCGATGATGCCCACGTCCGTGTAGTACCCCGGCACGAACACCGCCTCCGGCTTCACCTGCTTGAGCGCCGTCAGCTGCGCGCGGAAGTCCGTGTCGCCCTTCGAGTAGCTCTCGCTGGCGACAATCGTCCCGCCGAACTCCTGGAACTTCGCCGTGAAGACTTCCGCCAGTCCTATCGAGAAGGCGCTCTTGTTGTCCGTCAGCACCGCGACCTTCGACAGCTTCAGGTTCTCCCGTGCGAACTTCGCCATCACCAGGCCCTGGAACTCGTCGATGAAGCAGACGCGGAAGATGTAGTCGCCCTTCTTCGTCACCTCGGCGCTCGTCGAGGTGGGCGTAATCATCGGCACCTTGCCCACCTGCGCCTTCTCCGCCATCGCCATGGATACGGAGGAGGCCGCCTCGCCCAGAATCGCCACCACCCTGTCTTGGGTGATGAGCCGCGTCGCCGCCTGCGCCCCTTCCTCCGGACGCCCCTGGCTGTCGTACACGCGCACCGCCAGCGGGCGGCCCCGCACCCCGCCCGCGGCGTTCGCCTCGTTGAGGGCCAGCTCGATGCCGTTGCGCGCGGAGACGCCGAACGTCGCCTCGCTGCCCGTCAGGCTGCCCACCTCGCCGATGAGGATGGCCCCCTTCGAGTCAGGAGCCGCGGCCTGTGCGTCCGAACCCACGGGCGCTTGCGCGGGTGTGCCTGCCTGGGTGCCAGCGGCCTGCGTGTCGCCAGCCTGCCCGGTGGGCGGAGTCTCGGTGGGGGCGGACTTCTTCTCGCAGCCCGCCAGGGCCAGGGCCAGCGTGGCGAGCAGCAGCAGTGGACGCATGAGCGGATTCCCTCCGGAAATCAGGACTCCCACCCTAGCCCTCTCCCCCTTGCCCTCCAACCCGGCGCATTTGAGCACGCGGCCCAAAATGCAATGTGGACTAAATCGGTCCAGATTACATATGACGCGCCCGGTGGCCATGAGGCCCCGTGGGAATGGACCCAGAGAGGAGAGGCGTCCCGCATGCTCCGGATGAGCAAGATGACCGACTACGGCATCGTGCTGATGACCGAGCTGGCTCGCGCGGAGGGTGGCACCCGCACCACTCGCGAGCTGGCGGCGCGCACCCGTGTGCCATTGCCCTCGGCCAGCAAGGTGCTCAAGGGCCTGCTGCAGGCGGGGCTCGTGGTGTCGCACCGGGGCGCCAACGGCGGCTACGGGCTGGCGCATCCCGCCGCGTCGCTCTCCCTGGCGGAGCTGGTGGCCTCGTTGGAAGGCCCCGTCTCGCTCACGGAGTGTGGCGTCCACACCACCGGCGGCGCGCCCTGTGAGCTGGAGGCCGTGTGCCAGGTGCGGGGCCACTGGCGGCTCATCAATCAGGCCATTCAGGAGGCCCTGGGGCGCCTGACGCTGGCGGACCTCATCGCCCCGGCGCCGCGCATGCCCGAGCGCCTCATCGGCCTGGGCATCCCCGCGCGGGCCGCCCCGGCAGCCGCCGCCAACACCTCGACATCTTCCGCCACGACAGGAGTTCGCTCATGACCACCGACACCCTCCAGGAACTGACGCGCCGCCCGTACGCGGCCGGCTTCGTCTCCGCGGTGGAGGCGGACACCTTCCCGCCGGGGCTGAACGAGGACGTCATCCGCGCGCTGTCGGAGAAGAAGGGCGAGCCCCCCTTCCTGCTCGAGTGGCGTCTGAAGTCCTACCGTCACTGGCTCACGCTGCGCGAGCCCACGTGGCAGGCCGTCACGTACAAGCCCATCGACTACCAGGCCATCAGCTACTACTCGGCGCCCCGGTTCAAACCGAAGAAGGACAGCCTGGACGAGGTGGACCCGGAGATTCTCCGCACCTACGAGAAGCTGGGCATCCCGTTGGTGGAGCAGCAGCGGCTGCAGAACGTCGCGGTGGATGCCGTGTTCGACTCGGTGTCCGTGGCCACGACGTTCAAGGACAAGCTGGCCAAGGCGGGCGTCATCTTCTGCTCGTTCTCCGAAGCCGTGCGCGAGCACCCGGAGCTGCTCCGCAAGTACCTGGGCTCGGTGGTGCCGCACTCGGACAACTTCTTCGCGGCGCTCAACTCGGCCGTGTTCAGCGACGGCTCGTTCGTCTACATCCCCAAGGGCGTTCGCTGCCCCATGGAGCTGTCCACGTACTTCCGCATCAACGCCGCGGAGACGGGCCAGTTCGAGCGCACCCTCATCGTCGCCGACGAGGGCTCGTACGTGAGCTACCTGGAGGGCTGCACCGCGCCCCAGCGCGACACCAACCAGTTGCATGCGGCCGTGGTGGAGTTGGTGGCGCTCGAGGGGGCCACCATCAAGTACTCCACGGTGCAGAACTGGTACCCGGGTGACGCGGAGGGCAAGGGCGGCATCTACAACTTCGTCACCAAGCGCGGCATCGCCCACAAGCGCGCGAAGATTTCGTGGACGCAGGTGGAGACGGGCTCGGCGATTACGTGGAAGTACCCGAGCGTCATCCTCAAGGGGGATGACTCGGTGGGCGAGTTCTACTCGGTGGCGCTCACCAACAACCTCCAGCAGGCGGACACGGGCACGAAGATGGTGCACCTGGGGAAGAACACCCGCAGCACCATCGTGTCCAAGGGCATCTCCGCGGGACGCGGGCAGAACACGTACCGCGGGCTGGTGAAGGTGCTCAAGAGCGCGGAGAACGCGCGCAACTACACGCAATGCGACTCGTTGCTCCTCGGAGACAAGTGCGGCGCCCACACGGTGCCGTACATCGAGGTGAAGAACGCGTCGGCGCAGGTGGAGCATGAGGCGTCCACGTCGAAGATTGGCGAGGACCAGCTTTTCTACTGTCGGCAGCGCGGCATCTCTCAAGAGGACGCGGTGTCGATGATTGTGAATGGCTTCTGCCGGCAGGTGTTCAAGGAGCTCCCCATGGAGTTCGCGGTGGAAGCACAGAAGCTGCTCGGAGTGAGTCTGGAAGGGAGCGTGGGGTAGGTATGGCTTTGCTGTCCGTTCGGAATCTGCACGCCCGTGTGGGCGACAAGGACATCCTCAAGGGCATCGACCTGGAGGTGGGCGCCGGAGAGGTGCACGCCATCATGGGGCCCAACGGCTCTGGGAAGAGCACCCTGGCGAGCGTGCTCGCGGGGCGGGATGCCTATGAAGTGACGAAGGGCGAGGTCCTCCTCGACGGCAAGCCGCTGTTGGAGCTGGCCCCCGAGGCGCGCGCCGCCGAAGGCGTGTTCCTCGCCTTCCAGTACCCGGTGGAGATTCCGGGCGTGGGCAACCTGCACTTCCTGCGCACCGCGCTCAACGCGCAGCGCCGGGTGAAGGGGCTGGAGGAATTGGATGCGATGGACTTCCTCCAGATGGCCAAGGAGAAGTCCAAGCTGGTGCAGCTCGACGCGGCCTTCATGAACCGCTCGGTGAACGAGGGGTTCTCCGGTGGCGAGAAGAAGCGCAACGAAATCTTCCAGATGGCGGTGCTGGAGCCGCGGCTGGCCATCCTCGACGAGACGGACTCGGGGCTGGACATCGACGCCCTTCGCACGGTGGCGGGTGGGGTGAACGGGCTGCGCTCGCCCCAGCGCGCCATGGTGGTGATTACGCACTACCAGCGACTGTTGGACTACATCGTCCCGGACAAGGTCCACGTCATGGCGGGTGGGCGCATCATCCGCTCCGGTGGACGCGAGCTGGCGCTGGAGCTGGAGGAGAAGGGCTACGCCTGGCTGGGGCTTCAGGACGGCAAGGCGGCCGCCACGAAGGGCGGGGAGGCACGGCGATGACGCCGGGGCTGACTCGTTATGTGGACGTGGCCTCGCGCTTCCAGGCGCGGGACACGGCGACCACGCCCGCGTGGCTCCAGCGCGTGCGGCAGGAGGGGCTCGCGCACTTCGCGCGGCTGGGCCTGCCCACGACGCGTGACGAGGCGTGGAAGTACACCAACCTTGCGCCCATCGCGGACGGGGCCTTCGTGCCTTCCGCGACGGCGGGGAGCACGGCGGAGCTGGCGGCGGTGGTGGCGCGGCTCGCGCTGCCCGGTCCCCGGCTGGTGTTCGTGGATGGTCGGCTGTCGCCAGAGCTGTCGTCGGTGGCGGGCCTGCCGCGGGGCCTGACGCTGAAGCCACTGCGCGACGCGCTGGTGGAGGACGGGGCGCTCCTGGAGGCGGAGCTGGGTCAGCGAGCGCTCGCGGCGGAGCATGCCTTCACGGCGCTCAACGCGGCGTTGCTGGAGGACGGGGCCGTGCTGCGCCTGGCGCCGGGGGCGCTGAGTGAGGTGCCCGTGCAGCTCGTCTTCCTGACCCGGGGAGACGCGCCGGTGCTGGCCAGTCCGCGCATCCTCGTGGTGGCGGGAGAGGGCAGCGAGGCGACGCTGGTGGAGACATACGCCAGCGCGACGGGCGGCGGCTCGGGCCAGGGCTTCACCAACGCGGTGACGGAGGTGACGCTGGGCGACAACGCCAGCTTGAAGCACTACCGGCTCCAGGCGGAGGGTGACGCGGCGGTGCACGTGGGAGGTCTGCACGTGCGGCAGGGCTGTGACAGCCGCTTCGTGTCGCACACCTTCGCCTTCGGCGGCGTGCTGGCTCGCAACGAGGTGCATGTCACCTTCGCGGGCGAGGGCGGCGATGCCACCCTCAATGGCCTGTACGTAGGGCGCGGGACGCAGCACCTGGACCAGCGGACGGCGCTGGACCACGCGGTGCCCCGCTGCACCAGCCGCGAGCTGTACAAGGGCGTGCTGGATGACCGCGCGCGAGGCACCTTCCACGGACTGGTGAAGGTGCGGCAGGACGCGCAGCGCACGGACTCGCGGCAGCAGAACCGCAACCTGCTCCTGTCGGAGCACGCGCAGGCGGACACCCGGCCTCAGCTCGAAATCCTGGCGGATGACGTGAAGTGCGCGCACGGCGCCGTGGTGGGGCGGCTGGATGCGCAGGCGCTGTTCTATCTGCGCTCGCGAGGCATTCCCCGCGCGGAGGCGGAGCGGTTGCTCACGTATGCCTTCGCCCGGGAGTTGGTGGATGCGGTGCCGGAAGGGCCGGTGCGCGCGAGTGTGGAAGGGCTGCTCGCCCCGAAGCTTCCGGGTTCGCCCCGGACGGAGGTGACGGCATGAGCACGTTCGACGTGCAGCGCGTCCGTCAGGACTTCCCCCTGCTTCACCAAGAGGTGCGGGGCCGGCCCCTGGTGTACCTGGACAGCGCGGCGACGGCGCAGAAGCCGCAGGCCGTCATCGACGCCATCGTCCGCTTCTACCAGCACGACAACGCCAACGTTCACCGGGGGGTCCACGTCCTCTCGGAGCGGGCCACCGAGGCCTACGAGGGCGCGCGCGAGACGGTGCGTGGCTTCCTCAACGCTCGGGACGCGCGGGAAATCGTCTTCGTGCGCGGCACCACCGAGGCCATCAACCTGGTGGCGCAGACGTATGGCCGCAAGCACGTGGGGCCCGGGGATGAAATCCTCATCACCCAGATGGAGCACCACGCGAACATCGTCCCCTGGAAGATGCTCTGCGAGCAGACGGGGGCGACGCTGCGGGTGATTCCGGTGGATGACCGGGGCGAGCTGGTGCTCGACGCGGTGGACGCGCTGCTCACGGAGAAGACGCGCATCCTCGCGGTGACCCACGTGTCCAACGCGCTGGGCACCGTGAATCCGGTGAAGGAGCTGACGCGCCGGGCCCACGCCAAGGGCATCCCCGTGCTGGTGGATGGAGCGCAGTCGGTCACGCACTTCCCGGTGGATGTGCAGGATTTGGGCTGCGACTTCTATGCGCTGAGCGGGCACAAGCTGTTCGGCCCCACGGGCATCGGCGTGCTGTACGGGCGCCTGGAGCGCCTGGAGCCGATGCCTCCGTATCAGGGCGGCGGCGACATGATTCTCTCCGTGACGATGGAGAAGATTACGTACAACCGCGTGCCGCACCGGTTCGAGGCGGGGACTCCGAACCTGGAGGGCGCGGTGGGACTGGCCGCCGCCATCAGCTATCTCCAGGACCTGGGGCTGGACGCCATCGCCGAGCATGACCGGGCGCTGATGGCCTACGCCACGCAGGCGCTGGAGTCGGTGCCGGGGCTGCGGCTGGTGGGCACCGCGCGCGAGAAAGCCGGTGTGCTGTCCTTCACGCTGGAGGACATCCACCCGCACGACGTGGGGACGATTCTGGACCGCGAGGGTATCTGCATCCGCACGGGCCACCACTGCGCGCAGCCGGTGATGCAGCACTTCAAGCTGCCGGCGACGGCGCGGGCGTCCCTGGCGCTCTACAACACGCGCGAGGACGTGGACGCGCTCGTGCGGGGACTGCACAAGGTGAGGGAGGTGTTCCGATGAGCTCGGGCTCGGACGACTTGAAGGACCTCTACCAGGAGGTGGTGCTGGAGCACTCCAAGAGGCCGCGCAACTACCGCGTGGTGGAGGGCGCCAACCACGAGGCGGCGGGGCACAACCCGCTGTGCGGAGACCAGCTCTCCGTGACGATGAAGGTGGATGGAGACGTCATCCGCGACATCGGCTTCCAGGGGCAGGGGTGCGCGATTTCCCGCGCGTCGGCGTCGCTGATGACCGGGGTGGTGAAGGACAAGACGCGCGCGGAGGCGGAGGCCCTCTTCGAGAAGGTGCACAAGCTGGTGACGGAAGGGCCGGAGTCGGTGGACGTGGAGGCGCTGGGCAAGCTCGCGGTGCTGTCCGGCGTGAGCGAGTTCCCCGCCCGGGTGAAGTGCGCCAGCCTCGCGTGGCACACGATGCGCGCGGCGCTGGAAGGGCGAGATGAAGCGGTTTCCACGGAGTAGGGAAGGAGGAAGCGGACCATGCGAGGCGTGACGGCGATGTTGGAGCGGGAGGTTCCCGCGACCATCATTCCCAGTGGTGACAGGGTGGTGCTGCCGGAGGGCGCGGAGCTGCGGGTGATGCAGACCCTGGGCGGCAACATCACGGTGCAGGACCCCTACGGGCAGCTCTTCCGCATCGACGAGAAGGACGGCGCGGCGCTGGGCGCGGAGTATGCGCCGCAGGAGAAGGCCGCCGGGGACGCGAGTGCCTTCCACGAGGAGCAGGTCTGGGAGCAGCTGCGCACGGTGTATGACCCGGAGATTCCGGTGAACATCGTGGAGCTGGGCCTGGTGTACGCGTGCAAGGCGGAGCCGCTGCCGGAAGGCGGCCAGCGCGTGGACATCCAGATGACCCTGACGGCGCCCGGCTGCGGCATGGGCCCGGTGCTGGTGGACGACGTGCGCACCAAGGTGGGCTCGGTGCCGGGCGTGAAGGAAGCCAACGTCGAGCTGGTCTGGGACCCGCCATGGGACCAGGGCCGGATGACGGACGTGGCGCGGCTCCAGCTCGGCTGGATGTGACGCGCGGAGCGGCTGTGCGCATGTGAAGTCGTCGTCGCCGAGCCGTGTGCCCCCGCACGCGGCTCAGGCGTGCGCCCGGGGTACCCTCGTGAGGTCCCCGCTGTGCATGAGGCGCGTCAGCGTGACGCGAGCCTGCGGACGCCGAAGCTCAAGGCCGCCGTGGCGAGGCTCCCCGCGAGCAGCCGAGGCCAGCGGCGCGTCGGCTCCGTCGGAGCATGGTAGCGCGCGGGCGCGGGGTGCTCCCCGGCGTGGCGGATGCGCTCGCGCACCTCCGGCATCTTCTCCTCGAACAGCTCCACCATGGCGCGCTCGAAGAGGGGCAGGTCTTGCGGCCCCCGGCTGGAGACCCAGTTGTCGTCGCGCACCATCGCCTCGTCGCGCCACTGCGCGCCGGAGTTCTTCACATCGTCGCGGATGCCGGGCCACGAGGTGAGCGTGCGCCCCTCGGTGAGCCCCGCCGAGATGAGCAGCCACGGCGCGTGACAGATGATGGCGATGGGCAGGTTGAGCGAATCCGCGTCGTGGATGAAGTCCTTCGCGAGCGCGCTCTGCCGAAGCGTGTCCGGGTTGATGAGACCTCCGGGCAGGAGCACCGCGTCGAAGTCCGCCGCCTTCACGTCCTTCAGCGTCGCGTCCACGCGGACCTTCTTGCCGGGGAGCATGTGGTTCATGCCTCGGATGTGGCCGGGCAGGAGCGACACGAGGGTCACCTCCGCGCCCTGGCGCTCCAGCTTCTTGACTGGCCGCGTCAGCTCCACCTGCTCGAAGCCGCTCGTCGCCAGCACCGCCACCCGCAAGCCCTTCAGCTTCTTCATCGCGCGCTCCTGTCCCCTGGACGCTCCGGACTCTGTGCATGGTGGTGCGTCCCTGCATGACGGGATGGAGCAGGCAGGCGGGCAGGCGCCGTTGTGCCTCCCGGGTCGCCGTGCTACCGACCCGACACCCTGTCCGGGACGTCGGGTGTTGGTGCCACACACGCCTCGTCTCCCGGCTGCCGCTGGAGGTCGCCGAATGTTCGCTTCGCTCCCTTCTCTTCCCCGGAGCCTCGTCGCGGGGACCGCGCTGCTCCTCATTCCCATGGGCTGCACCAGCGCGGAGTCCGCGCGCGTCGATGATGCCCGGCTCACCCAGGAAGGCTCCGCTGCTCGCAAGCCGCGTTGGGGTCTGGTCATCCACGGAGGCGCGGGGGTCATCTCGCGGGAGAACCTCTCCGCGGAGCGCGAGGCCGAGGTTCGCGCCGTGCTCCAGCAGGCACTCCAGGCCGGGCACTCGGTCCTTGCTCAGGGCGGCAGCAGCCTGGACGCGGTGACGGCGGCCATCCGCATCCTGGAAGACTCGCCCCACTTCAACGCGGGCAAGGGCGCGGTCTTCAACCATGACGGCATCAACGAGCTGGACGCCGCCATCATGGACGGAACGACGCGCGCGGCGGGCGCGGTGGCGGGCCTGCGGCACGTGAAGAACCCCATCGAGCTGGCGCGCCGGGTGATGGAGAAGTCGCCACACGTGATGATGATTGGAGAGGGCGCGGAGTCCTTCGCGAAGGCCCAGGGCGTGGAGTTGGTCGACGCGAAGTACTTCTTCACGGAGGAGCGGTGGCAGAGCCTCCAGCGCGCGCTGGAGAAGGAGCGCGCCACGCCCGCTCCGGGACAGCCCTCGTCGTCGCTGCGTCCCGGCCATGATCCGGTGACGGGCGACCACAAGTTCGGCACCGTGGGCGCGGTGGCGCTGGACCAGGCCGGCAACCTCGCGGCGGGCACGTCCACCGGAGGCATGACGAACAAACGCTACGGCCGCGTGGGCGACGCCCCCATCATCGGCGCAGGTACCTACGCGGACCCGCGCTGCGCGGTCTCCGCCACCGGCCATGGTGAGTTCTTCATCCGCTACACGGTGGCGCGCGACATCTGCGCGCGCGTCGAGTACCAGGAGCTCCCCCTGCCCGAGGCCGCCAACGTCGTCGTCCATGACGTGCTGGTGAAGGCTGGAGGCGAAGGCGGAGTCATCGCCATGGACCGCGAAGGCAACGTGGCCATGCCCTTCAACTCGTCGGGGATGTACCGGGGTTATGTGGGACAGGACGGCCAGCCGCACGTGGCCATCTTCAAGGACCCGGCTCCTCCCGCGTCGAAGTAGGCCGCCGTTGTCGGTCTGGGTGGGCGCGTGACGGGGAAGCGCGCCTGGAGTGCAATCGAGTTGCTCCTGTATACTGTGTCCAGGTCCGCGCAATGTCGCGCGGCCTGTGTGTGAGTCGAAAGGAGCATCCTCATGGTGTCACTTCGCAAGCACCTGCCGTGGAGCGTCGCGGCCCTTCTCGCCCTCTTCGCGGGAGTCTTCTCCGCGCTGCCCGCCCACGCGGAATCCACGGAGGAGGCCGTCTGCATCGGCGGTGAGCAGGAGGCGGAGCGTGCCTCGCTCGCCATCTGCCACCAGTCCTTCTGTTCCGACGTGAGTGATTGCTGGGAGGCGTGTCCGAACGCGCGGACGGCGGCCTGTGTCGAAAGTGCGTGCGAGTATACGTATCCGAGCGGGGGTGGCGGTGGTGGTGGCCCTCTCTGCCACCAGCAGTTCTGCTCCGAGGATTCCCAGTGCGTGTGCAACAACGCGCAGGGCTTCTGCGGCGCCGACAGCACCTGCTACTTCTGACGCGCTGAGAGGGGCCTTCGGGAGGCGCCTTGCGTGGCTTCTCAGGGCGCCTGGGTCCGCTGTCGGGTCCGCGACGAAATCGCCGCGGACCCTTTTCAGAAAAGTCCGAGCGCGGTGTCTTGGAGGACATGCGCACGATACTGCTCGCACTGGCCCTCCTGGGATGCTCCGCCTCCGCCTCGGACGTCGAGGGCGTGTCTCCCGACACCACCGAGCTCGCGAATCCCGCCTTGTCGGTGACGGTGCTGGGGTCCGGGCAGGCGGAGGCTGGAGGTCAGCTCTGGCAGTACCATTTGCTGCGGCTCCAGGAGGCCGGCAAGGCGCCCACCTATGCCCAGTGGTTCCCGCCCCGGAACCCGGGCTTGTGGCCCACGATGATGCTCACCCGTCCCTATGACGGAATCACGTGGACGGGCGAGGTGGTGGACCAGAAGTGGGCCCTGCGAGGGCCGGGCATCCATCCAGACGACAGCGAGCCCCACCACCACGCGGGTTCGTCCGCCATCGCCTTCTCCATCAGCCCGCCTGAGTTCATCGCCGCGGAGTCGTTCTTCTATCTGTTCCACGACTTCGGCGTGCTCAACGTCTTCGGTCGCTTCTATGCGGGCGGCGACATCCAGAACGACCGGGACGACATGCACGCGGGCATGCGCTTTCTCGCGCAGGCCCCCGGCGTGGATCGCTCGCGCATCGGTGTCCATGGCGGCTCATGGGGCGGCTTCGAGGCGCTCTACGCCGCGGCGGATGCTCCGGTGGAGGCGCGGCCCAAGGTGGGCGTGGCGCTCTTCCCGCTGTCCGACTTCGCGCGCCAGTACGAATACCTCACGTCCGTCATCCCCGCGCGGGTGTCGGACCCGGTGGTGCGCAACCAGTACGCCACCTTCTTCGAGCCCTACCTGCGCCGCATCAACGCCACCACGGGAGGCGCTCCAGGCACGGCGGGGGCGGACTACAGCCGGTGGACGCGCGAGCACCTGGCACCGAAGCTCTCCACGCCGTTCCTCGTCATCCACGAGGACTGGGACACGCTCGTGCCAGTGGAGCAGACGCAGACGCTGGCATCCCTCGTCGGCCCCAGCCTGACGGCGCTGTACCTCCTGCACCTGGACGCGCCGGACTGGAACACGCGAGGGCTGGACCACGGGCTGCTGGTGGGCCAGTACGGCCACGCGGTCAACACGGTGACGCTGGGGCACCTGCTGACGAATCTGGGGGGCCCGTCACAGGTGCTCTTCGTCCCCTTCGTGCAGGACACGCTGGTGGCCTGGCTGTGGGAGGTGCGCGTCCTCCAGTATTACGGCCGGGACATGTCCGCGGTGGCCCCCCGCCTGCGCGAGCTGGCGGACCCGCGCGTGGGACTCTTCGAGCTGACCACGGGCGGGGTCGTGCTCGGCGCGGAGTGGGTGGCCCTGGCGGTGAACGCCCTCTGGGGAACGCAGTACACGGCCGCCAACATCCGCGAGGCGCTGTCCGCCGGACTGCCTCCCTGAGTGGAAGGCCCGAAGTCACGCTGCTACCGATGCACCGTTGGAGCGCCTGACGTGGCCACCGAGCCGAGTGTTCCGGCCGCCGCTCGCGCCATGGCGCCGACGACCAGGTGATGGAAGGGCCGGATGACGTTGAAGTACACCGGCCCCGCCCAGTTCCGGTAGCGCACCACCGTCACGACGTGGAAGCGGCGCGGGAGGGTGGGGCCGGGCTCCACGCAGACGGCGAGGACCGCATCCAGGTGCGAGTCCTCCGCGCCCACCACCCAGGCGCGCTCCTCCTCCGCGTGGCGCACGGTGAAGAAGGCGGCCGTGGCGCCCCGGCTCATGGGCACGTCCTCCGCGCGCAGACGCCGGGGCTGGGGCACGCCGACCTGTCGCAGGCCGAGCAGGCGGACGAAGACTCCGCGCACCGTGAACAGCGCGGTCACCCATGCGGGCTGATACGACATCAGCCGGGCGACGAACTCGCGCAGGGAGAGCTCCGACTCCACCGTCTTCACGTCCACGTGGTGGGCGCCCTCCAGGAACTCGGGCGGCACACCGGGCAGCGCCTTCACGAAGCGGTGCGCCCGCCGGAGCGCGAGCAGGCCCAGCGGCAGCAGCACCCAGCCCCCTGTCACCGGCATGGGCACCACCAAGAACACGCCGAGGCCCAGCAGTCCCCAGCCGAAGCTCGCCGGGGGAGGGCGGCCCGTCTCGCGTTCCACCCAGCGCGCCAGGGCCCCCAGCAGCATCATTCCCCAGCCAGCGACGAGGAACCAGAAGGCCGCCGCACGGGCGCCCATGTCCTCCGGCACGCTGGCGAGGACTCCCGCGCTCGCCATCTCCCACAGGGGCCCCCGGTAGAGCACCAGCCCCACGACCTGGTGCAGCCCTCCGACGACCATCAGCAGCGTCCCCGTTGTCACTCGCATGCGCGGCCTCCCCTCTGACATACGGCTCCGCATGTCCATACGGTACCGTATGGAGGAGACGTAACAAGGAGAGGGTCCTGGACGCCAGCGGCGCGGTCCGCCAGACTTCGAGGGGCGATGAGCCGCGCTTCTTCCCGCCCGCCGAGCCCTTCCACCTTTCGGACCTTCGAGGAGATTCGCGCCCGGCGCCGGGGCCCTGGGCTGACGGCCGAGGACTGGGCGGACGCGGCGCTGTGGAGCCTCGTCGATGGCGTGGATGCGCTGTCGGTGGAGCGCCTGGCCGGGAAGCTGGGGGTGACGAAGGGCAGCTTCTACTGGCACTTCAAGGGACGCCCGGCATTGGTGCGGGCCGCGCTCGAGCGGTGGGAGCAACTGGCCACCCAGGATGTCATCACCCGCCTGGACGCCCTGCCGACGCCCGAGGCGCGGCTGCGTCAGTTGCTCGTGGTGACGTTCGAGCCCGAGCCCGCGGGCAGAATCGAGGTGGCCATCGCCGCCGCCGCCGCGAATCCACTCATCCAGCCGGTGCTCGCGCGCGTGTCCCGACGGCGCATCGACTATCTGGTGTCTTTGTACCGGGCCATGGGCATGCCACTTCGGGACGCTCGCGCGTGGGCGCTCCAGGCGTATTCCACCTACGTGGGCCTGCTTCACCTGTCCATCGCCAGCCCGGACACGCTGCGCTCCGCGCGGGAGCGCTCCGACTACGTCAAGCACCTCGCCCGGGCGCTGATGCCCTCCACGTGAGGCCTGGCAGGTGGAGGGGCGCTGGCGGTGACTACGGCGACGGCGGTTGATGGACGGTGCCGATGTAGTTGATACGGCGGACCTCTCCGCCGTCCTCGTACGTCGTGTAGTAGAGCGACGTCCCGGTGCTGGAGGGGCCGAAGCGCAGCGATACCGCGGAGCCGCTGCCCAGGCCGGTGGCGAACGCGCTCACCGTCACGGCGCCTCCAGGGCCTTGGGTCAGCTTGAACACCTTGCCGCAGACGAAGTCGCTGAAGAAGTACGCGTCGTCATCGTTGGACGCCCACGCTCCCTGCGGCACGAAGGCGCCCCCGGTGATGGAGTTGCAGCCCTGGAAGGGGGAGCCGCCGGGGTTGGCGCCATGCTTGTAGTCGAACAGCGGATTGGTCATCCCGGCGGGAGGTGCTCCGCAGTTCGTGGCGGAAGCGGTGACACAGTGTCCCTCCCGCGTGTTCCAGCCGTAGTCCGCTCCCTCGATGCCTTCGTCTATCTCCTCCCAGACGCTCTGGCCCACGTCGTTGATGAAGAAGCTGCTCGTGCCGGGACGGAACGCGATGCGGAACGGGTTGCGCAGGCCCGTGGCGTAGATCTCCTGACAGGGGCCGGTGCCTGGCGGAACGCCCGCGGGGTTGCCACAGCGTCGGGCTCCTGGCGCGTCGAACCAGGGGTTGTTCGGGGCCATGTTGCCGTCCTTGCGGACGCGCAGAATCTTCCCGAGCAGCACGTCCAGCCTGCGCGCCGTGTTGTTCAGTCCGCCGCAGCGACTCGGGTCCCCGAGCTGGCAGCCACCGTCACCCACGCTGATGTAGAGCCGCCCGTCCGAGCCGAAGGCCAGGTCCCCTCCGTTGTGGTTGCCCGCGGTGGAGGGGATGTTGTCCAGCAGCACCACCTCGCTGGCGGGATTGATGGTGTTTCCATCCGACAGCGTGAAGCGCGAGACGCGGTTCACCGGCACGTTGGGGATGTTCGTCCCGCAGGTGTTGAACTTGTTGAACGTGTAATAGAGGAAGACGTGGGCCGTGTTGATGAAGTTCGGGTCCACCGCGATGCCCAGGAGGCCCCGCTCCGAATCGCTGCACAGCCTGGCGGAGAGGTTCAGTGCCGGCGTCGGCAAGAGCACGCCCCCGGTGAACACTCGCAACTGTCCCCCTTGTGTGGTGATGAGCAGCCGCCCATCCGGCGTGAAGGCGAGCGCGGTGGGCTCCGAGATGTTCGTCACCAGTGCGTCGGTATACGACGGCGGCAGGGTGATGGCGGCGCGCGTGGCGCCGACTTCGTCAGGGGCTTCGGCCATGTCGGACGAGGGTTCGGGCGCGCAAGCCACGGACAGGAGGAGCAGGGGCAGTACCCGCGCGAAACGACAGGGCCAGGGGGGCATGGGAGACTCCGAATGAGAGGCGTGAGGCGCCATGGCCCTTGGCGCCAGCGCTGACTTTTCGCGAGCTTGAACGCGGCTCCTTGTCGGTGGGTGAACGGGGATGCCTGGGGCCTCCACCGTGGCTGTCCGCCGGCGCTCAGTGGTGGTGGTCGCCGGGGTGTCGTTCCTGTCCAGAGGGCCGCCGCCAGCGGGCGTCGTGTCCTGTGCACGAGAGCGGTGGCGGGGCACGCCTCGCCGGGGCGCGACTGACTCCGTACGGGAGACAGCGCTGTTCCGGGCGAGGTGTGTCCTGGACTACTGCTGCTCCACGTCCACGAAGTTGACCTTGTTGTTGGCGGCGCCGCTGCCGTTGGTGAGCGTCAGCCTGCCGTCGGAGACGTTGACGGTGGTCGTCGTGGTGAAGAAGTGCGTGGTGGCGGTGGGCGTTCCGGACAGCGCGGGCTGTCCTTCCAGCGCGAGCGAGAAGACGCTGTCGACGTGGTCCGGGTCTCCAGCGGCAATCGTCACGCGGTACTGGCCGGAGGGCACGGCGAGTTCCCACACGGCGTTCGGGTTCTCCGTCTTCTGCAGGTGCGTGAAGGTGTCGTAGCGCGCGTCCGGTGAGGCCGCGCTGCCCCTCGCGCGGGTCTGCGTGGAGTTGTCTGTGTTCCATCCGTAGGACAGCCCGTTGCCCCGGTCACCGAATGTCAGTCCGGTGTCCGCGACGTAGCCGGAGGGTACGGCCGAGGTGGCGGGCAGGAAGTCCACCCGGGCCGCGAAGCCGTTCTGATAGGTGGCGGAGAGGCTGGAGTTGGACGCGGGCGTCAGGTAGCCGTGCGCCAGCGCGCCGCCGTCGGACCAGGAGGCCCAGACCTTCCACACCCCGCTGGAGTCGGCCTGCGAGGGCGCCGCCACGTTGAGCGTGTAGCGCTCCCAGGACTTGATGACGGTGGGCGTGGTGAAGGAGGTGCCATTGACCTCCATCGTCAGTCCCGAGGGCACCGAGTCCAACGCCACATCGACGACGTGGGGCAGCAGGTTGCGCGTCACCGTGGTGGTGCGTCCCTGGGAGTCGGTGGCGGTGAGCTGCACTTCCACGAAGTTCGTCAGCACCGCGGGCAGGTCTTCCGGCTGGGGCGCGGTGAGGGGAATGTTGTTGCCGTTCGTCGCCGCGAGCAGCGGGTGCGTGTGTTCGTTGTGGTGCAAGAGCGCGCGCCAGGTGAGCTGCGTTGCCGGCAGCGTGCCGTCCTCCGCGTCGGTGGCGCTGCCCGTCAGCACCAGGGGCTGGCCCGCGTAGAAGCGCAGGCTCTCCAGGGGGCCGGTGATGACGGGCACGGGCGCGGTGTTGCCCGCGTCGATGCGGAGCGTGGCCGCCTGCGCGGACGTGGCGCCGCGCGCGTCGCGCACCGAGAGGGAGGCCGTGAAGGCGCCGCTCGCGGTGTAGACGTGGCTGGTGGTGGCGGCGGTCGTCTCCACTCCGGCGCTGCCGTCCCCGAAGTTCCAGACGTACGTCAGCGCATCCCCGTCCGGGTCGCTGCTGGCGCCGCCGTTGAAATTGACCGTCAAGGGCGTGGCGCCCGCGGTGGGGCTCGCGGACAGCGCGGCCGTGGGTGCCCGGTTGCGCGTGCCGGTGAAGTCGATGCGGCGGACCTCTCCACCGCCCGCGTACGTCGTGTAGTAGAGCGACTGGCCCGTACCGGCGGGGCCGAAGCGCAGCGTCACCGCGGAGCTGCCCCCCAGGCCGGTGGCGAACGCGTCCACCGTCACGGCGCCCCCCGAGCCTCGCGTCAGCTTGAACACCTTGCCGCAGACGTAGTCGCTGAAGAAGTACGCGTTGTCATCCGAGGAGGCCCAGGCCCCGGGAGGCGCGAAGGTGCCACCGGTGATGGAGTTGCAACCCTGGAAGGGCGAGCCCGTGGGGTTGGTGCCGTGCTTGTAGTCGAACAGCGGATTGGTCATCCCGGCGGGAGGTGCCCCACAGCTGGTGGTGGAGTTGTTGGCGCAGTGGCCCTCGCGCGTGTTCCAGCCGTAGTCCGCGCCCTTGATGCCCTCGTCGATTTCCTCCCAGACGCCCTGGCCCACGTCGTTGATGAAGAAGGTGTTGGTGCCCGGCTGGAAGGCGAAGCGGAACGGGTTGCGCAAGCCCGTGGCGTAGTTCTCCTGGCACGGCCCGGTGCCTGTCGGCACGCCCGTGGGGTTGCCGCAGCGACGGCTGCCGGAGGCCGCGTACCAGGGGTTGTCCGTGGGGATGGTGCCGTCCTTGCGGATGCGCAGCATCTTCCCGAGCAGGACGTCCAGGCGGCGCGCGGTGGTGTTCTGGCCCGCGCAGCGGCTGGGGTCTCCGAGCTGGCAGCCACCGTCACCCACGCTGACGTAGAGCAACCCGTCCGCGCCGAAGTGCAAATCACCTCCGTTGTGGTTGCCCGCCGTGGAGGGGATGTTGTCCAGCACCACCAGCTCGCTGGCCGGGTTCACCACGTTCCCCGTCGACAGCGTGAAGCGCGAGACGCGGTTCACCGCGACGTTGGTGATGTTCGTGGTGCAGGTGTTGAACTTGTTGAACGTGTAATAGAGATACAGATGGCCGGTGCTGCTGAAGTCCGGGTCCACCGCGATGCCCAGGAGCCCGCGCTCCGAGTTGGTGCACAGCCTGGCGGCGAGGTTCAGCGCCGGGGTCGCCACCAGGACGCCACCCGCGAAGACGCGCAGCTGTCCTCCCTGGGTGGTGATGAGCAGCCGCCCATCCGGAGTGAAGGCCAGCGCGGTGGGCTGGGAGACAGCCGTCACCAGCGCATCGGCATACGACGGCGGCAGGGTGATGGCGGCGCTCGTGGTGCCGACCTCGCTCGGGGCTTCCGCCGCTTCGAGCGAGGGCTCGGGCTCACACGCCACGGCCAGCAAACACAGGGGTACCAACCACGCGAAACCACGAATCCAGGATGTCATGGAGCACTCCAGGGGGAGGGTCATGAAGCACCTTGGATTTGCTGTTTAATCTTGATTTTCGCGAGTCTGAACGAGGCTGCTGTCTGCCAGTGAACGGCGGAGGCCGGGGCGCCTCCGCCTTGGGTGCCGGGCGATGTTCAGTGGCGGTCACCACGTCCCCGGCCGCGGCCATGGCCATGGGAGCCACCGCCGGCGGGCGTCGCGTCGTGGGTGCGCGAGCGCTGGCTGGGGGAGCGCCAGCGGTCCTGGCGTCGCGACGGCTGCTGACCCTTCCAGCGGTCATCGCGGTGCGAGCGGTCATTGCCACGGTTGCGCCAGGAGTCATCGCGGTCGTGGTGCCTGGGGCCGCCGCGGTCCCTCCAGTAGCTGTGGTAGGTCGGCGAGCGCCAGACGCGGTCATGCCGGTAGTAGTGGCCGGAGGTCCGCCACGGGCGGTGGTAGTAGTAGCGGACGGCCGGCGCGCGGTACCACGTGTGGGCGAAGTAGTTGGGGTGGCCCCAGCCCACGGTGACGCGCGCGTGGCGGAAGACGGGGATGGTGACATTCACGGAGCCGCGAGGCGCCCAGCCTCCGCCGAGGAAGTGCCACGCCAGTCCGCGCTGCACCCAGCGGGGCGAGACGAAGACCAGGTCGGCTCGCGGCGGCGCGGCCCACGTGCCGTCCACCCAGTCCCAGTCGTTCCCGGACCAGTACCAATAGCCGGGCTCCCACACGAGGTTCGCGGAGGGCGCCGCCGGGCGCATCTCCTGGCGAGGCGCGGGAGGCGCCTGCTGGGTGGAGAGCGTCTCCGCGGAGACGGCAATGGGAATCTCCACCTCCGTGGTGCCCTGGCGCGCCCAGCCGCCGGAGACCCAGTACCAGGAGCCCCGGTCCTCTTCCCAGTAGCCGTTGACGAACTGGTAGCCCGCCATGGGGGCCACCCAGGTGCCGGGGTTGAAGCGCCACTCGCCGCCGTCCCAGTACCAGTGACCGGAGGCCCACACGGCGCCGGAGTAGGGCCGCCGCGACGGCCGCTCCGTGGGCAGCGACGGAGGAGGCTGGGGGGCCATGGGCGCCATCTCCTCGTCGGAGTCCTCGTCGTAGTCGCCGTCGGCGTACTCGCGGCCGTCATCGGCATAACCCGTGTCCGAGGGCACCGGGGCTGTCTGCGCCTGCACCACCGGGGCCGACAGCAGGGCCACCATCCAGAGCCAGCTTCGAGGACTCATGACGTCGTCTCCGTGTTGAGAATGCCATCCCCCTCGCGAGGGACATCGATGGGCCTTCAGACGCGAGCGGGCCTCCCGTATTCAACCCGGGAGGCCCGCCGAAGTCGCCGGAAAGGGTGGGACGCCGGGGGGCCAGGCGGGCGACGGAGCGTCCGCTTCCCGCTGGCCGGCTCGGCCTGGACTACGGCTTCACGAGGAACATCTCGCGTGTCTGGATGAGGTCCACGTCGCCGGTGAAGCCGGAGAACTGCTCGTACTGGCGCGGGGCGACGCGCGCGCGGGGCAGCCGCAGCGACTCCGTGATTGTGAGCGTCGAGCCCTCCTGCTTCTCCGTGCGGGTGAAGCGGCCGAACGGGTTCTTCACGTCGAGCGCCGGCTGCGGGTCCGGCAGCTTCCAGCCGGAGGGCAGGGCCACCGTCACCTGCGTGCTGCTGGCCTCCGTGTTGTCGATGTACAGCGGCGTGCGGCGCGAGCTGAGCTGCACGTAGCGCCGTCCGAGCTGCGCGGGGAAGGTGAGGGGTCCCAGCGCCATGCGCTTGTCGCCCTCCAGTCGCCCGAAGCGCGGCACGGTGAACTCGTAGCGCAGCACGAAGGGCGCGCCCACCACGTCCTCGTGGTCCAGCTTCACGCTCGACAGCGCCGCGCCTCCGAAGTACCGCGCCACCGCGCCCTGGAGCGCCTGGTTGCGGCTCTCCGCGGACAGCTGGTTGAAGGCCTCGGCCAGCTGCGCCGCCTCGAACCCCAGGTATGTCTCCTCGCCCTTGCCGCTGAGCTTGCCTTCCGCGTCGAGCGACAGCGTCAGCCGCACCTGCTTGCCCGCGGACTCCTTCATCGCGGGCGTCTTCACCACCTCCAGCTTCCGGCCCGGCTCCGGCACCAGGTACGCGTCACGCCCGCCCATGGCGAACTCCGGCAGCTCGCCGAAGGGGCCAAAGCGCACCGACGTGTCCACCCACACCGGCTCGCTGCCCGGCACCTCCACGCGCAGCGCCGCGTAGGGCAGCAGGCTGTCGTTGGGGAAGAGGTAGTCGTTGGGGTCCACGTTGAAGGTGCGCACCGCCGCCACGCGCGAGGGGATGCCCAGCTCCTCCAGGCCCGCCTTCAGCACCGCCAGCCGGCTGCCCCGGTCCTGCGCCACCGTGGACGCCGCGGACTGGCCCAGCCCGTTGTCCCGTCCGGAGAAGCGCTGCATCACCGCCGCATGCAGCGCCTTCACCGCGTCCAGGCCCTGCTTGCCCTGGGTGGCCTTGCGCGTGAAGTCCACGACTTCCGCCGTGCGCAGCCAGCGGTCCTGGAAGGCGTCGCCGTAGACGCGAATCAGGCCCTCGTTGCCCGTGGCGCCCGCGCCCACCATGACGAAGGGCAGGTACTCGTTGCCGGAGGGAGGGGCGTCCGGCTCGGGGATGAACGGCGGCACGCGGCGCGCCTCGTAGTGGAAGACCTCCTCGTCGCCCTTCACCGTCGGCGGGGGCGCCTTCATCCCGTGCGCGTCCACCTTCATGCCCGAGCCCTTGGGCGCCACCACCGTGTACGTGGTCCACGCGTTGGGCTGGTTGGCGATTTGGAAGTAGAACGCGGACGCCGTGAAGCCCGGCTGCGCGGGGCCGCGAGGGCTCTCCGCGAGCAGGTACTCCACTTCCACGCTGTCGCCCACCTGCACGCCGGGCAGGCTCACCGTGTCCTTGCCCTCGATGTTCTCCGGCTCCAGCACGCGCCCGTCCGCCTTCAGCGTGCGCAGCGCCAGCACCTGAGCGCCGCGCGGCACATTCACCTCCGCGATTTCCTGCACGCCCGACTGCTCCAGCGCCTTCTGGATGGTGTGGATGCGGTTGACGATGCTGCCGTCGGGGTACACGCGCACCGCCGCCGCATCCAGCACGAACACGGCCGCGCCGCCGGTGACGGGCTCCGCGTCGTAGGCGCGCATCGCCTCGCGTCCCTCGATGGCGTGCTCCTGCAAGAGCTCCTTGCCCGTCTTCGCGCGCTCCACCGCGCGCCGCAGCGACAGGTCCTCGCCCTCCAGCGCCAGCGCCTTCTCCCTCAGCGCGAGCGCCTCCGCGCTCTGTCCCGCGTACTCGCGCACGTCCGCCATGCGCTTGAGCAGCTCCGCGTTGCGCGGCCACGTCACCGTCAGGGCCTGGAGCACCGCCAGCGCGTCGTCGTGGCGGCGCAGCCCCACGTAGAGGGTGGCCAGCGACGTGCCCGCGCTCACGCTGGTGGGGTCTCGCGCCAGCATCTCCGCGAAGGCGCGCGCGGCCGTCTCCAAATCGCCGCGCGTGCGCGCGTGGTCGGCCCGCCGCGCCTGGACGCCAGGGCAGTTCTGCTGCGCCTCCACGAGCGCGTCCGAGCGCTCCACCGCGTCGCGCCGCCGCGCCAGGTTGTACTGGAGCCCCAGCGCCTCACACAGGTTGGGCTGAATCTGCAGCGCCGCCGCCAGCGACTCCTCCGCCAGCGCGTCCACGTCCAGCGTCAGCGCCGCGCGCGCCCGCATCAGGAACAGCGGGAAGCCCGGGGGCTGCACGGCCTCGCTCGCCGTCTTCAGCGTCTCCAGCGCGGAGGCGGGCTGGCCGTCGTCCATGAAGAGGTCCGCGCGCAGGAGCAGCGCGCCCACGTTGCCCGGGTCCTTGGGCAGGAGCGCTTCCAAGTCCCGCGTGGCCCGACCGCGCGCCACCTTGGCGGGCACCGTGCGGTCCGCCGCCGCCAGCTCCGCGCGCAGCGACAGCAGCGCGGGCGTCGTGGCCTCCACGTCCGCCATCAGCCGGCGCGCCCCGTCCGCGTCGCGCGACAGCCCGTCGCGGGCCGCGAGCACGGTGGACAACAGGTCTCCGGCCTCACCGGACAGCGCGTCCTTCAGGCTCTGCGTCGTGGGGTACACGCCCACGGCCTCGGACGTCTTCGGCGCGCTGCCCCAGGACGCGGGGGCCGCGCCCGTGGCGGCGGTGAAGCGCACGTTGGAGGGCCGGCCGTCGGCGCGCATCAGCGAGAAGGACAGCACGCCGGAGGTCGCGCCCTTGAGCTGGCGGACGATGAAGCGGTGCTTGCCCGCGGGCAGCGCCACGGCGCGGGTGGTGACGGTGCTGGTGGCACGCTCCCAGCCCCGGCGCTCCATGAGCGGCGCGCCGTCCACGAGGAGCTGGTGGGTCGCGGCGCTCACCGAGCGCGCCACGTAGGTGGCCGCTTCCGGCACCTCCGCGTCGAAGGCCATGAGGTAGACGTCGCCCTCGCCGGGCTCGCCCGCCAGGTCCAGCCGTCCGTCCGGCGCGAGCAGCTTGCGCGGCGTCACCGTCCCGAAGGCGCCGGTGAAGGGGCCCGCGAGCGAGCCGTCCTGCTTCGTGGGGAACGGCTCATCCCAGGACAGGACGTGGAAGGCGGAGAAGGGGCCCACGAGCGTCGCCTCGGACACGCCGCCCAGCTCCCGCAGCACCGCGTCGCGCGCCTTCGTGTCCCCGCGCGCCACGGCGACGGACAGCCGCGCGCCGCGCAGCAGGTAGGCCGTCTCTCCGGTGGCGCCCGCGCCGAGCGCCTGCTGCGCGGCCTTGAGGATGGCGTCATCCAGCGGCGGCGCGGTGCCCACGGTGTCCAGCGCGTAGCGCGCGGCGATGAGGGCCAGCGGGTGGGTGGGCGCGCGCGTCACCAGCTCCAGCGCGGCGGTGAGGGCCCGGTCCGGCCGTCCCGCGCGCCGCGCGAGCAGGTGCTGACCGATGAGCGCGTACGGGTCCCCCGGGTCCTTGGCGATGGCCGCGTCGAAGCGCTGCTGCGCCTGGACGGAGTCGCCCGCGAGCAGGTGCGCGTGGAAGCCGGCGAACGCGAGCGTGCGCGCCTCGTCCGAACCGGACTGGGCTTTCTCCGCGGCGGACTCCAGCACGCGCGGCGCGATGCTGGCGGAGGAGGGTGAGTGGGAGCAGCCCGAGAGGCCGGCGACGAGAGCGAACGCGGTCAGGCCGCGGCGGAAGGTGCGCATAGGAGGGTCGAGGGATAATGCAATCCCCCGTCACTGGCCATATTCCCCTGCGAGTCTCTGTCCGCTTCGAGTGCTCGGAAGGGGGCTAGCGGCGCTTGCCGTTCTTC
>NZ_JABUMQ010000011.1:0-67173 GCF_013336645.1 Myxococcus sp. CA039A
CCGCCCACCCACGGAGCCCTCCCGCAGGCTGCGCGCCCACGCCGTCCGGGCGTTGCTCGGGGTGATGGGGGCGCTGGGCATCGCGCCTCGGATGAACGAGCGCAGCGCGCGCATCGCACGCCGCTACGGCTATCCGGTGGAGGCGCTCGCGACGGAGCCCGAGCGCCTGCTCGCGCCTCGGCTGCCAGAGCTGGTCCTCGCCCCGCGTGAGTTCGCCGAGCCCGATGGCTACGTGGAGTCCCACTACATCTACGCGGGGCCGAGCATCGACCTGGACCGGGCCCCCATGGACTTCCCCTGGGAGCGGCTCGCCGCCGACAAGCCCCTCATCCTCTTCTCCCTGGGCAGTCAGGGCGCCTTCCGCCGAGCGCTGGAGCAGCAGGTGCTCGACACCGTGTTCGCGGCGGCGCGGGCGAGGCCCCAGTGGCAGTTCGTCTTCGCGGTGACGCCCGCCCACGACCCGAAGCCCTACGACGCGGAGCCCAACGTGGTGGCCGTCCACTCCGCGCCCCTGCTCCAGTTGCTGGAGCGCGCCACCGCGGTCGTCACGCACGGCGGCTTCAACACGGTGAAGGAGTGCATCTACTTCGGCGTGCCCATGGTCGTGGTGCCGTTCGTGTTCGACATGCCCGGCGTGGGGCGCGCGGTGGAGCACCGGGGGCTGGGCATCTCCTGCCCCGCGAAGACGCTGAAGTTGGAGCACCTGCTCGCATCGCTGGACTCGCTGGTGGGCGAGCCGCGGTGGCGCACGGCCCTGGCCGCCATGCGCGCGTGCTTCCATGAGAACGAGCGGAACAACTCGGCCGCGGACGCCCTCGAGCGCCTCCTCCAGGCGCCCGAGGCCCAGGGCGCGCGGCTCAGGCCGGGTTCTTCCGCACGGTGACCTGGAAGGCCTTGCGCACCACCTGGAGGTGCCTGGCCGCGGCGGAGAGGAACGCGTCGATGCCGAGGTCCGGGCGCGAGATGTCCTGGAAGTCCGCGAGCTGCGCGGCGGCCATGCCGTAGTCGTCGAAGGTCATCACCCCACCCGGCTTCAGCAGCCGCCAGCACAGCACGGCGTCCTCCAGGACGTCGTACGTCTCGTGCGAGCCGTCCACGTAGATGAAGTCATACACGGGCTCGGGAGGAAGCCGGCGCAGGGCGACATGGGACAGGCCCACCCGCTTCTCCACGCGCTCGCCCGCGCCGCTCGTGGCGATGTTCTCGTCGAACAAGCGCGCGGCATTCCCCTCGAACAGGTCCACGCAGGTGATGCGCGATGTCGGGTGCGTGAGCACGTTCTCCAGGAGCCAGATGGCGGAGCGTCCCTCGAAGCTGCCAATCTCCAGCACCCTCGCGCCAGGCTGCCCCATCAACGGCGAGAGCACCTCGCGCCACTCGGCTTCGCACTTGGACATCCAGTCCGTGGAGAAGCGGTAGCGGCCCACCTGCCGCAGCGCCGGGTTGCGCTCCATGTACCCGCGCGCCGCCGCCTTGACCTCCGGGGAGGCCCACTTGAAGTCCAGCAACCGCCCGAGCGCGGCGTGCACGGAGCTCCGCAGGTTGTCCACCGACGCGGCATGAGGCCCCAGCCGCGCCGCCGCCCCGTTCGTCAGCATCGCTCCCAGGGTCTCCACCTCCTGGAGCCACGCGAGGATGCCCGCGTTCGCGGCCGAGGGCTCCATCCGCAGGAAGCCCTGGAAGCGCATGGCCAGCGACGACACCTGTTGGGACAGCTCAACCCCGGGGTTCACGCGGGCCTGCCTTTCTTCAGAGGGAGGGGCACTCACGACACCCTGCCGGCGTCCGCGAGTGTCTTGGATGGTTCCATGCGGTATACCGCGAGGTCAAGGAATCGCGATTAATCACGGATGTAAACATTTCCTGATTATGTATAAACAGCCCTCGATGAAGCTCCTTCCATGAATGACACCCGCCTCCTGGTCAGCAGCATCATCCGAATCACCGAGCCCGGTGAGCGCAGCGGCTCCGTGCGACTGGTCAGCCTGAAGGAGCGGCGCGTCCTGGCGGACTGGCCCATTCCGGAGAGTCCCTTTCGCGCGTACGACCCGAACCCGCGCGGAGGGCTCAGGGGCGGTCGGGGCATCAGCGGCGACGGGGAGCGGCTCGTGGTGGCGGTGACGGATCGCCTCTTCGTCTTCAATCGCGAGTGGAGACAGGTGGGCGAGCTGAGCCATCCCCTCCTCGGCCAGGTGCATGACCTCCTGGTCGAACCGGATGGCGTCTGGGTGACGGCCAGCGCATCGGACATGGTGATGAAGCTGGGCTGGGACGGCGCCGTGCTGCGCGCGTGGAGCTGGCGGGAGGACCCCGCGCTGGCCCGGGAGCTGAAGCTGGCGGACGCGCTCGGCGGAGCGCTGAGCGACGATTACCGGGACCCGCGCCGGCTCCCCGCCTTCTTCGACTTCGTCCATGTGAATGGCGTGGCACGCTGCCCCGAGGGGCTGCTCGTGTCCTTCGGCTTCGTCCCGTCCCGGCTCTCACGACGCATCCAGGCGCTGACGGACCTTCCCGACGCGCTCCTGCGGCGGCTGGGGCGCGGGACGCGAAAGACGAAGGCCTCGAGCGCGTTCGACCTGCGCTTCCTGGCCTCGAGCTTCACGGCCTCCTCCTGGGTGGGCGTGCTGTTGCCAGACCAGGGGCCCGCGCGCGTCGTCGCCCGTCAGGACGGCATCCTGCGGCCCAACCACAACCTGCTGCGGCACCGGGACACGCTCGTCTACAACGACACCCACAACAACCAGGTCGTGCAGCAGGCGGTGGATGGGAGCTGGAAGCGGCAGGTGGCCATCCCCGGAGATCCACCCTTCGTCCGCGGTCTCGCGCCCCTGGGGGGAAACCGCTTCCTCGTGGGCAGCCAGCGGCCGGCCGCCCTGTACGACGTGGACTTCGATTCACCGCGCTGCGAGCGGCTGCTCGAGCTGGGCACCCATCGCCACGAGTGCGTCTACGGCATCCACGTCGTGCCGGACTGTTTCGGCGAGCCCCCGGAGGCGCTCTGGGCACCCTCGCCCCCGGCCAACGAGGCGCGGCCCCGGGACGAAGCGCGGGTCGCCTAGCACACCGCCGCGCGACGTGCTGTCCGGACACCTGCTTTTGACATGAGCGGGTGTTTCAGGTCCGGACGGACTCGTGGTCGAAGGAAGCATATTGCCGGTTTGACCACTTGAGCCATGTTTCCTTAGTCTACAAGGCTGACTTCAACCACCGTTATTCCAGGTCTCCCTTGTCATTCATGAACTACTCGTTTCGCGGCCCATTCTTGCGCTGCGTGCTCGCGACCCTCGCGATCTTCACCCTGGCCGCCTGTGGTGAAGACACGGTCCCGGAGCCGCCTCCCATCGCCGCGCCGGGCTACGAGGCCACGATCCGGCTCACCCGCCACGGGATTCCCCACATCACCGCCAGGGACCTGGGCAGCGCGGCCTTCGGCCAGGGCTATGCCTTTGCCCAGGAGCACGTCTGCGCCCTGGCGGATCAAGTCCTCAAGGTTCGCAGCGAGAGGGCCCGGTTCCTGGGCGCGGGCGCTGGCAATGCCAACGTGGCCAGTGACTTCGGCTACCTCGCGCTGGACGTCTACGGCCGCGCGCGGGAGGCGCTCCCCAGGTTGCCGGTGGACGTGAAGTCGATGATCGAGGGTTACGTCGCGGGCTACAACCGCTACCTCGAGGAGGTGGGCCCCGCCGGACTGCCCCCTGGCTGCGTCAACGCCGCGTGGGTGAGGCCCATCAGCGACGTGGACCTGATGGCCTACCACGTCAGCCTGGCGCTGCTCATGAGCAGCTACCAGTTCGTCGCCGCGGTCACCAATGCCCAGCCGCCCACGACCACGGGCGGCATGCGCATCACCGTGCCGTCACCGGAGGCCTTCAAGGAGCTGCGCGATCACGACACGGGGAGCAACGGCTGGGCCATTGGCGCCGATCGCTCACAACGGGGCCGCGGCATGCTCGTGGCCAACCCCCACTTTCCCTGGCAGGGCGAGCTGCGGCTCTGGGAGAGCCACCTCACCGTGCCGGGCGTGATGAACGTCTACGGCGCGAGCCTGCTGGGCGTGCCGGGGGTGCTCATCGGCTTCAACGATAACGTCGCCTGGACGCACACGGTGTCCGCCGGCCAGCGGATGACGCTGTACCGGCTGAAGCTCGTGCCCGGCGAGCCGACCCACTACCTGTATGACGGGCAGGAGCGGCAGATGACGGCGCGGGAACACACCATCCTCGTGCGCCTGCCGGAGGGCTCGCTCACCAACGTGAAGCGCACGCTCTACAGCAGCCACGTCGGCCCCATGCTCGCCATCCCCGGCGCCACGGACTGGACCTCCACGGTCGCCTTCACCTATCGCGACGCCAACCTGGAGAACTCCACGCTGCTGGCCCAGTTCCACGCGATGAACCGCGCGCGCAACCTCCAGGAGTTCAAGGAGGCCTTCGCCACCATCCAGGGCATCCCCTGGGTCAACACCCTGGCGGCGGACCGTGACGGCAACACCTGGTACGCGGACGCCGCGGCCACGCCCGACCTGAGCAGCGCGGCGATCGACGCCTGGCGCACGGCCAGCTCGGGCGCGGACCCGCAGGCGACCTTGTTCCTGCGCAACCTCAACCTCGTGCTGCTCGACGGCAGCACCTCCGTCAATGAGTGGGTGGCCACTCCCGGCGGACGCAGCCCGGGACTCATCCCTTTCGCCCGCGTGCCTCAGCTCGCGCGGCGTGACTTCGTCTTCAACGCCAACGACAGCTACTGGCTCACCAATCCGGCGGAGCCCCTGCCGGACCTGTCCCCCCTGCACGGTCCCACGCGCCGCAGCCAGCAGCCGCGCTCGCGCATGAACCTGGTGATGTTGACCGAGCAGACGGCGGAAGGGGCCTCCGGCGCGGATGGGAAGTTCACGCTCGACGAGCTCCAGGCCGCCATCCTCAGCAACCGCGGCCTCGTGGCGGAGATGCTGCGCCCCGGAGTCGTGGAGCGCTGCCAGGCCACGCCCACCGCGACCTACCAGGGCAGGAGCGTGGACCTCACCCGGGCCTGCGCCATCCTCGCCGCCTGGAACGGTCGCTTCGACGTGGACAGCGTGGGCGCGGTGCTCTGGCGCGAGTTCATCGGGACCTATCTGGTGAACCAGTTGCTGAACAAGGGCACGCTCTTCGACACGGCCTTCGACGTCAACGCGCCCTTCACCACGCCTGGCACCCTCACGCCCGCCCCCGCGCAGGGTGAGGACCCGATGCTCGTCAAGCTCGCGCAGGCGGTGACGCTGCTGACGTCCTCGAACATCTCCCTGGACGCGCCCCTGGGCAGCGTGCAGTTCACCCCGCGCCGCGGCCTGCGCATCCCCATCCACGGTGGCCACAACCGCGACGGCGTGGCGAACGTCGTCAACTACGGCACCATCCAGTCCACGCTCATCGACGTGCCGCCCGCGCGGGCCAGGCTGCTCAATGGCGAGACGGGCCTGACATCGGACGGCTACGTCATCACCTCCGGGTCCAGCTTCCTCATGGCCCTGGAGTTCACCGACACCGGCGTGCAGGCGCGGGCCTTGATGACCTACGGCCAGTCGTCCAATCCCGCCTCGCCCTACTACTCGGACCAGACGGAGCTCTTCTCCGGGAAGCAGTGGCGCGACATCCGCTTCACCGAGGAGCAGATCCTCGCGGACCCGGCCCTGGTGGTGCAGTCCGTGTCGGCCCCGTAACCCCTCTGTACCTCCACGGGCGGGGCGTCCCGCCCGGGAGCCTCGACAGGGCCTCCGGCTGCCCCCGGGGGCCCGTTCCTCACTTGCATGTCCTCCCGAGTGAAACCCGTCCTCCGGTCTCGGAGGACGAGCCATCACCCGTCGTGCTCGGCACCGCCCGCCCAGGCCCGCCAGGTGCCCGAGACACTGGAAACGTGAACTTCATGTCCGCCCACTCCACCTCGTCTCCTGGCTCCTCCACGTCTCTCGTCGGCCTTCTGCGTCAGCGGGCGCAGGGCCGGGCAGAGGACCCGCTCTACACGTTCCTGGAAGAGGACGGGGCCGCCAGCGGGATGACGGGCGGGGAGCTGGACCGCTGGGCCCGGCGCATTGGCGCGGCGCTGGAGGCGGTGGCTCCCGCCGGGGCGCGCGTCGTGCTGCTGTACCCGCCCGGCCTGCAGTACATCGCGGGCTTCTTCGGGTGCCTGTACTCACAGCGAGTCGCGGTGCCGGCCTACCCTCCGGATCCGCTCCGGCTCGGGCGGACGCTGCCCCGGTTGCGGGCCATCATCGAGGATGCACGGGCCACGGTGGTGCTCACCACCTCGTTCATCGCGTCCTTCGCGGAGATGCTGTTCGAGCAGGCCCCGGAGCTCCAGTCGCTCCAGTGGGTGGCCACCGACACGCTCCCCGAGGACACGGGGCACGACTGGACGCCGGCGGACGTCGGCCCGGACGCGCTCGCCTTCCTCCAGTACACCTCCGGCTCCACGGGCACGCCCAAGGGGGTGATGCTCAGCCACGGCAACCTGCTGCACAACCTGGGGCTCATCGCTCACGCGTTCGAGAGCCGCCAGGCCTCCGTGGGCGTCATCTGGCTGCCGCCCTACCACGACATGGGCCTCATCGGCGGAATCCTGCAGCCGCTCTACGCGGGGTTCCCCGTGGCGCTGATGTCGCCGCTGGACTTCCTCAAGCGCCCGCTCCGGTGGCTGGAGGCCGTGTCGCGCTTCAAGGGCACCATCAGCGGCGGCCCGAACTTCGCGTTCGACCTGTGCGTGCGCAAGAGCACACCCGAGGAGCGCGCGGCGCTCGACCTCAGCGCCTGGGAGGTCGCGTTCTGCGGCGCCGAGCCCATCCGCCCGGAGGTGCTCGCGCGCTTCACGGAGGCGTTCGCGCCGAGCGGGTTCCGCCCCGAGGCGCTCTACGCCTGCTACGGCCTCGCCGAGGCCACGCTGATCGTCTCGGGCGGCAAGAAGGGCGTGTTCCCCGTCCATCGTTCGTTCTCGCCCGGAGCGCTGGCGCGCAATGAGGCCCGAGTCGACACGACGGCCGAGGGACAGGTGCTCGTCGGCTGCGGCGGGAACCTGCCGGACCAGGAGCTGCGCGTCGTGGACCCCGCGACGTGCGCGCCGTGCCCGCCGGGCACCGTGGGAGAGATCTGGGTCTCTGGCCCGAGCGTGGCGCGGGGCTACTGGCAACGCCCCGAGGAGACGGCCCGCGCGTTCGAGGCCCAGGTGCCCGGAAGTGACAGGCGATTCCTGCGCACGGGCGACCTTGGATTCCTGCACGAAGGCGAGCTGTTCGTCTCCGGGAGACTCAAGGACCTCATCATCCTCCGCGGCCGCAACATCCATCCCCAGGACCTGGAGCTGACCGTCGAGCAGAGCCACCCCGCGCTCCGTCCAGGTTGCACCGCCGCCTTCGCCTTGGAAGTCGACGGTGAGGAGCGGCTCGTCGTCGTCCAGGAGGTGGATGTCCGCAAACTGGTGGATCCCGCCGAGGTGACGGCCCTGGTGCGCCGCCGGCTCGCGGAGCAGCACGACGTCCAGCTCCACGCGCTCGCGTTGATTGAACCCGGCAGTATTCCCAAGACGTCCAGCGGGAAGATCCAGCGCAACGGCACCCGCGCGGCGTTCGTCGCCGGCGAGCTGGCCCTCGTGTCGACCTGGCGCGAGGAGGCCGCGGTCGGCGCGACAGCTCCGGAGGCTGTGGCGCTGTCCTCGAGCGCGACCCTGGAGGAGACCACCACCTGGCTGCGGGACACCCTGGGCCGGCGGTTGCGTGTCCGGGCGGAGGAGCTGGATCCCGCCGTGCCCATCACCCGCTTCGGCTTTGACTCGCTCGTCGCGATCGAGCTGGGACACGCGCTGGAGATCGCCACGGGCGTCTCCTTGCGCATGGAGGAGCTGCTGCGAGGCCCCAGCGTCATGGAGCTGGCGGCACTGCTGCACGGACGGCGCTCGGCCGCGAAGGCGGCGCTCCCGGCCATCACTCGCCGCGCGGATGACACGCCACCCCTGCTCTCCCCCGGCCAGGAGCGGCTATGGCTCCTGGAGCAGCTCCAGCCGGGCGGTGCCCTGTACAACCTCGCCGTGGCCGTCCGGTTCAAGGGCGCCCTGGACACCGGGGCCTTGGAGCGCGCGTTCCAGGACATCGTGCGCCGCCACGAGGTGCTCCGGACCACGTTCCGCGCCGTGGAGACGGAGGGTCCGGCCGTGCTGATCGTCTCGCCGGACGCGGACTTCACGCTCGCCACCGACGACCTGCGCGCGCGGCCGGCTGCCGAGCGCGAACGGGAGGTCCAGCGACGTGCGGACGCCGAGGCGCTTCGGCCCTTCCTGCTGACGCAAGGGCCGCTCCTGCGCGGGCTCCTGCTACGGACCGGCGAGCAGGAGCACGTGCTCGTGCTCACGATGCACCACATCGTCTCGGACGGCGCGTCCATGGAGGTGCTCGTCCGCGAACTCGCGGCGCTCTACGCGGCGCACACCTCCGGTCAGCCGGCGGCGCTGCCCGAGCTGCCGCTGCGGTACTCCGATTACGGCGCTTGGCTGCGCGAGCACCTGCGGGGCGAGACGCTGGAGCGGCTGCTCGGCTACTGGCGTCGGCAGCTCGAGGGTGCGCCCGAGGTGCTGGAGTTGGGCGTTGCGCGGCCCCGGCCGGCGGTGTCCACGCACCAGGGTGACAGCGTGGAGGTGAAGCTGTCGGCCCTGCTGATGGAGCAGGTGAAGTCCCTCGCGCGCGAGCAGGGCGTGTCACCCTTCGTCGTGTTGCTGGCGGCGTTCCAGCTCCTGCTGGCCCGTTACTCGGGGCAGGACGACATCTGCGTGGGCACGCCCATCAACGGTCGTGACCGCCCGGAGACGCAGGGACTCATCGGCTTCTTCGTCAACACCCTGGTCCTGCGCACGCGGCTGGCGGGAGCCGCCACCTTCCACGAGCTGCTCGCGCGCGTGCGCGACGTCACCCTGGAGGCCTATGCCCACCAGGAACTGCCGTTCGAGAAGCTGGTGGAGGCGCTGCGGCCGACGCGCCACCTCGGGGCCTCGCCGCTGTTCCAGGTGGTGCTGGCCATCCTGCCGGACCCGCTCTCCGCGCAGCCGTTGCCAGGGCTGGAGCTTCAGCAACTGGAGCTGCCAAGCCGCCTGGTCCAGAGCGACCTGCGCCTCGCGCTCGCGGAGAGCGTCCAGGGCCTCCACGGCCGGCTGGAGTACAGCACGGACCTGTTCGACGCGGCGACGGCGCGCCAGCTCGTCAAGCACCTCGGCGCCCTGCTGGAGGCCGCGGTCTCCCAGCCCTCGGCGCCACTGGCGTCCCTGTCCCCGCTGGATGAAGCGGAGCGCCGCCAGTTGCTCGTCGAGTGGAGCGGCGTCGTCCCCGGTGAGCCGGAGGATGTCTGCGCTCACCGGCTCTTCGAGGCGCAGGTCGCGCGCACACCCGACGCAGTGGCACTCAGCTTCGAGGGTGAAGAGCTCAGCTACCGCGAACTCAACGCGCGGGCCAACCGGCTGGCGCGGGTGCTTCGGCACCGGGGCGTGGGGCCGGAGGTCCTCGTTGGCCTGTGCGTCGAGCGCTCGTTCGAGATGGTCGTGGGGCTGCTCGCCATCCTCAAGGCGGGCGGCGCTTACGTGCCGATCGACCCGAGCCAGCCCATGGAGCGGCTCGCCCTCATCCTCGACGATACGCGCGCTCCGCTCGTCCTCACGCGCCGCGCGCTGGTCGACCGGCTGGGCGGACAGCAGGCGCGGGCGCTGTGCCTGGAGGACGTGGAGGCGGAGGTCCGCCTCGAGTCCGCGGAGGACCTCGACGCTGGCGCCACTGGCGACAACCTCGCGTACGTCATCTACACGTCGGGCTCGACGGGCCGCCCCAAGGGGACGCTCCTCCAGCATCGGGGCCTGTGCAACACCGCGCGGCAGACGCTCGCGGTGATGAAGCTGGAGGTGGGCAGCCGCCTCCTGCAGTTCTTCGCGCTGAGCTTCGACGCGGCGGTGTCCGACATCTTCCCGCCACTGCTGTCGGGGGCCACGCTGGTCCTGGTGCCCAGGGAGCGGCTGATGCCGGGGGCTCCGCTCGAGCAGACCCTGAACGAGCAGGCCATCACCGTCGTCACGCTGACGCCATCCGTCCTCGCGCAGCTCTTCCCCGCGGGAGTGACGAGCCTGCGGACCGTGCTCACGGCGGGCGAGGCATGCACGCCGGAGATCGCCTTGCGCTGGGCGGACCGGCTGCGCTTCGTCAACGCCTATGGCCCCACCGAGGTCACCGTCTGCGCGACCTTCAATACGGCGATGGACCCCGAGCGCCCCACGCTGGGCAGGCCGATGGCCAACGTCCAGGTGTACGTGCTGGATGACGCGCTCCAGCCCGTGCCGGCCGGTGTTCCGGGCGAGCTGTACGTCGCGGGGGTGGGCCTGGCGCGAGGCTACCTGGGCCGCCCGGACCTCACCGCCGAGCGGTTCATCCCCCACCCCTACTCCGCGGTGCCCGGTGCCCGGCTGTACCGCACGGGCGACCGGGTCCGACACCTCGCCGACGGCGACCTGGAGTACGTGGGACGTGTCGACGACCAGGTGAAGCTGCGCGGCTACCGCATCGAGCCGGGTGAGATCGAGGCTGCGCTGCGCGCGCAACCGGGCGTGCGCGACGCGGCGGTCATCGTCCGAGAGGACGTCGCGGGCGATCCGCGACTGGTGGCCTACGTGGTGGCCTCGCTCGAGGTGGCGCGCGGGCTGCGCGGCGCCATCGAGTCGCGACTGCCGGAGTACATGGTTCCCTCGGCCTTCATCCCGCTCGAGGCGCTCCCGCTGACCCACCACGGGAAGCTGAATCGCAAGGCCCTGCCTCCGCCGGAGGACCCGCGCCTCACACTGGGCGAGGAGTACGCCGCGCCCACGACGGACACGGAACACAAGCTGGTGGCCATCTGGGCGGAGGTGCTGCGGACGGACCGCATTGGCATCCACGACGACTTCTTCGACCTGGGCGGTCACTCGCTCATGGCCACCCAGGTCATCTCCCGCATCCGTACCGCCTTCGGCGTGGACCTGCCCCTGACCGCGTTGATGACCGATGCGACCACCGTGGCCGTGATGGCCCGCCGCATCGACGCAAGCGCGCAGCAGCCCCGCAGGGCCCCGCCGCCGCTCGCCAGGGTGCCGCGCACCGGGCCCCTTCCGCTGTCGTTGGCGCAGGAGCGCCTGTGGCTGGCCGACCAGCTCTCCCCGGGCTCGCCTCTCTACAACGTGCCCGCCGCGGTGAGGATGCGCGGCATGCTCCACGTGCCCGCCCTGGAGCGAGGTCTCGCCGAGCTCATCCGCCGGCATGAGGCGCTGCGCACCGTCTTCCGCGAGGTGGACGGGCGCCCGGTGCAGGTCATCCTGCCTCCGGGGGAACTGGCGCTGCCGGTGGAGGATTTGGGTGGCCGCTCGCGCGAGGAGGCGGAGACGGAGGCTCGGCGCCTGGCGCGCGAAGAGGCCGTGCGCCCGTTCGACCTGGCGCACGGGCCGCTCGTGCGCACGGTGCTCGTCCGCCTGGGTGAGGACGAGCACATCCTCTGCCTGACGCTGCACCACATCGTCTCCGACGGTTGGTCGGGCGGCGTGTTCCTGCGCGAGCTCGCGGCGCTTTACGGCGCCTTCAGCCAGGGCGGGCCCTCGCCGCTGGCGGAGCTGCCCATCCAGTACGCCGACTACGCGGCGTGGCACCGCGGCTGGCTCGAGTCCGGCGTGCTGGCGGAGAACCTGGCCTGGTGGCGGGGGCAGTTGACGGAGCTGCCCACGCTCCAGTTGCGCACCGATACGCCGCGCCCTCCGGGTGAGCGATTCCGTGGTGACAGTCGGCGCTTCACCTTCCCCGCGGAGCTGACCGCGCGACTGGAGTCGCTCGCTCGCGGCGAAGGCGCCACGCTCTTCATGGCGCTGCTCGCGGTCTTCGACGTCCTCCTCCATCACCACACGGGGCAGGACGACATCGTCGTGGGCACCGACATCGCCAGCCGCGAGCACGACGCGCTCGAGGGCATCATCGGCTTCTTCACCAACCAGCTCGTCCTGCGCACGCCGCTGTCGGGCCAGCCCACCTTCCAGGAGCTCCTCTCGCGCGTACGGCGGGTCGCCCTGGAGGCCTACGAGCACCAGGACACGCCCTTCGGCCGGCTCGTCCAGGAGCTGCGCGACCAGCGCGCCGCCACGGGACAGCCGCTCTTCCAGGCCAAGCTCGTCCTCGAGAACGCCCCCATGCCCGCGATGCGGTTGCCGGGCCTCGCCCTGGAGCTCATGGAAGGCGCGAGCAACGGGCTGGCGCGCTGGGACCTGCTGCTCATCCTCACACCCGACCGTGAGGGGCTGAGCGTCGTCGCCGAGTACAACACCGACGTCCTCGACGGCGAGGGGATGGCGCGCCTGTGGGAGCACTTCCTCCTGCTGGCCCACGCCGCCGTCGAAGCCCCCGGACAGCGCATCTCCACCCTGCCCATGCTCACCCGCGAGGAGCAC
Organism: Myxococcus sp. CA039A; assembly: GCF_013336645.1. Lineage (NCBI taxonomy): Bacteria > Pseudomonadati > Myxococcota > Myxococcia > Myxococcales > Myxococcaceae > Myxococcus > Myxococcus sp. CA039A. The sequence continues at coordinate 12,457 of NZ_JABUMQ010000011.1, forward strand.
CAGCGGCTGGCGGCATGGAATGGCCCCTCGCGGCACATCGCTCCGGACGCGTGCATCCCCGCCTGCTTCGAGCAGCGCGTGTCGGCGGCGCCGGACGCGGTGGCCCTCGTCTTCCAGGAGCAGACGCTCACCTACGGCGAACTCAACCGCCGCGCCAACCAGCTCGCCCACCACCTGCGCGGGCTCGGCGTGGGCCCTGGCAGCCGCGTGGCCCTGGCGCTGGAGCGCTCGCTGGAGCTGGTGATCGGCATGGTGGCGATCCTCAAGGCCGGCGGCGCCTATGTCCCGCTCGACGCGAGCTACCCGGCGGAGCGCCTATCCTTCCTGCTGGAGGAAGCACGGCCGGCGGCCATCGTGACGCGCTCGGAGGTCGCCGACGAGCTGCCCGCGCACTGGGCCCAGATCGTGTGCATGGACCGCGATGAGGCCACGCTCGGACAGAAGCCGGAGCACGACCTGGCGCACGAGGTGGGCCCGGAGTCCGAGGCCTACGTCCTGTTCACCTCCGGTTCGACCGGAACGCCCAAGGGCGTCGCGGTGCCCCATCGCGGAGTGCTCCGGTTGGTCCAGGAGCCGGGCTATGTGCGCCTGTCGTCGGAGGAGACCCTCCTGCAGTTGGCGCCGCTCGCCTTCGACGCGTCCACCTTCGAGGTCTGGGGCGCGCTGCTGAACGGCGCCCGGCTGGTCATCGCGCCGCCGCATGCGCCGTCACTCGACGAGTTGGGCGGGCTCATCTCCCGTGAGCGCATCACCACGGTGTGGCTGACGGCGGGCCTGTTCCACCAGGTCGTCGACACGCACCTCGGAGCGCTGGCGCCAGTGCGTCAGCTGCTTGCCGGCGGTGACGTGCTGTCGGCTCCGCACGTGGCGCGCGTGCTCGAGACCTACCCCACCTGCCGGGTCATCAACGGTTACGGTCCCACGGAGAACACGACGTTCACCTGCTGCTTCCCGGTGACGGACCGTGAGGAACTCCGCGCGGGCGTGCCCCTGGGTCGGCCCGTCCCGGGCACGCGCGTGTACGTGCTCAACCCGGCGTTGGCGCAGGTCCCCATCGGCGCGCCCGGAGAGCTGTACGCCGCGGGAGATGGGCTCGCGCACGGCTACCTCCACCAGCCCGCGCTGACCGCGGAGCGCTTCATCCCCGACCCCTTCGGCACCACGCCCGGGGCCCGGCTGTACCGCACCGGCGACCTGTGCCGCGTGCGCCGTGACGGCACGCTCGAGTTCCTTGGCCGCGTCGACAACCAGGTGAAGGTCCGTGGCTTTCGAATCGAGCCAGGGGAAGTCGAGACCGCCGTGCGACGCCACCCGGCGGTGCGGGACACCGTGGTCGTGGCGCGCGAGTTCGCCGGAGAGAAGTCCCTGGTGGCCTATGTCGTTCCCGTCGAGGGCCAGACGGTGACCGTCGACGGGATGCGGTCCTTCCTGTCGGACAAGCTGCCCGCGCACATGGTGCCAGCCGCCGTCGTAACACTCGCGGAGCTGCCGCTCACGGCCAACGGCAAGGTCGACCGTCGCGCGTTGCCGGCGCCGGATGGGGCGCGCCCCGAGCTCGGCACGACCTACGTGGCCCCTCGCACTCCTGCCGAGGAGATCCTCGCCGTAGTGGGCGCGGAGACGCTGGGCGTGAAGACCGTGGGTATCGACGACAGCTTCTTCGACCTGGGCGGCGATTCGATCCGCGCCATCCAGTACGTGGCGCGTTGCCGCGAGCGGGGCGTCGAGCTGTCGGTGGCGACGCTCCTGGAGAAGCAGACCGTCCGCGCCATGGCCGAGACGCTCCTGCACCAGGAGCCACCCCGGACGGCGGCGGCGGCGAGCCAGCTCTTCTCCTTGGTGTCCTCCGAGGACCGGGCGCGGCTGCCCGCGGACGTCATGGACGCCTACCCTCTGGCCGCGCTCCAGGTGGGCATGCTCTTCCAGAGCGAGTACAGCCAGCAGTCGGCGCTCTATCATGACGCCTTCAGCTTCCACCTGGAGCTGGAGGACGCCAGCGCCGAGCCGCTGCGGCACGTCCTCCAGGAGCTGGCCTCGCGCCACCCCGTGCTCCGGACCTCGTTCGATCTGGTCCGCTTCAGCGTCCCGCTACAGCTCGTCCACCGCGAGGCGGAGGTGCCGCTGCACGTGGAGGACCTCGGTCACCTGTCCCGCGCCGAGCAGGACACCGTGCTGCGGGAGTGGCTCGGCCGTGAGCGCAGCCGCCCCTTCGCATGGGACCGGGCGCCGCTGCTCCGCTTCGGCTTCCACCGGCGCGGTGAGCACACGGTGCAGCTGTCCGTCATCTTCCACCACGCGATTCTCGACGGCTGGAGCTTCGCGTCACTGCTGACCGAGCTCGTCCCCCGCTACCTGGCCGTGCGGCGGGGCGCGGCGGCGCCCGTCCCTCCGCTGGAGGCGGTGTACCGCGAGTTCGTGGCGCTGGAGCGTCAGGCGCTCGACTCCGAGGAGACGCAACGTTACTGGCAGGAGCGACTGGCCGAGGTGTCACGCGTGCGCGTGGACGCCGCCCGCAGGACGGGAGCCCAGGCGCCGGGCCCGCTCCTGTTTCGTGAGTTCCCGCTGACGGAGCACCTGGCCAGGGGACTCCGGGCACTGGCCCATCAGGCCGTGGTGCCCATCAAGAGCGTCCTGCTCGCGGCGCACCTGCGGGTCCGAGGGGTGCTCGAGGGGGCCTCCGAAGTGGTGACGGGCTTCGTGGTGAACGGCCGCCCGGAGGTGAGCGACGGCGAGCGGGTGCTGGGCTTGTTCCTCAACAGCGTCCCCTTCCCGGTGCGGCTCGGCGGAGGCTCCTGGGTGGAGCTGGTCCGCGAGGTGTTCGCCCGCGAGCAGGCGCTCTCCCCGCATCGGCGCTACCCGATGGCTCGGATGCAGCAACAGTTGGGGGGACGCCCGCTGTTCGACGCCCTCTTCAACTTCGTCCACTTCCACGTCTCCGAGGGGCTGACGCGCATCCCGGGAATGAGGCTGGTGGAGCCGTACTGGGAGACGTCGTGGCTGGACATGCCGCTCGACACGACGTTCAGCGTGGACCCGGAGACCCAGGACGTGAAGCTCACGCTGCGCAGCCACGGGCGCGAGTGGGACCTGGACCGGCTGGAGTACATCGCCGGCATCTACCTGCGCGCGCTGGAGGACATGGCGCTGCGCCCGCTGGGCCGCTACGAGTCCTGCCAGCTCCTCGACGCACAGGAGCGTCACCGCCTGCTCGTTTCCTGGAACGACACGGCCACGCAGGCGCCACCCGCGAAGCACGTCGGCGCGTTGTTCGAGGCCCAGGTACAGCGGACGCCCGACGCGGTGGCGCTCCAGGTCGACGCCCTCTCGTTGAGCTACCGCGAGCTGAACGCGCGGGCGAATCAGCTCGCGCGCGTCCTGCGGCGCAACGGAGTGAAGCAGGAGGTGCGGGTCGCGCTCGCGCTTCAGCGCGGCCTCGACATGGTGGTGGGCGTGCTGGGCGTCCTCAAGGCCGGCGGTACCTACGTGCCGCTCGACCCGAGCTACCCGTATGAGCGGCTCGCCTACGTGCTCAAGGACAGCGCGGCCCAGGTGCTCGTCGCCCATTCCATCCTCCGCGACGAGCTCCCCGACACCGGGGGGCCGCAGGTGTGCCTCGACGAGATCGACCTGTCCCCCGAGGAGGACACGGACCTCGGCGTGACGGTGGACGCGGACCAACTGGCCTACGTCCTCTACACGTCGGGCAGCACCGGCCGGCCCAAGGGCGTCATGGTGACGCACGGGGGCGCCGTCAACTACCTCGTGTGGAGCCGCGAGGCCTATGACGCGGCGTCGGGTGCGGGCGCGCCTGTTCACTCGCCGCTGGGCTTCGACCTGACCATCACCAGCCTGCTGACGCCCCTCATGGCGGGAGGACGAGTCGTCCTGGTGCCCGACACGAAGGCGGGCGAAGGGCTGGCCCAGGTCCTGCGCTCGGGCACGGACCTCTCCCTCGTCAAGCTGACGCCAACCCAACTGTCGCTCCTGGAGACGCAGCTTGGCGACGTGGCCGTGGCTGGCCGCGTGCGCTGCTTCGTCGTGGGTGGCGAGGCGCTGACCTCCGCCGCGCTCGCGTTCTGGCGTGAGCGGGCGCCGGCCACGCGCATCATCAACGAGTACGGCCCCACGGAGACGGTGGTGGGCTGCTGCACCTTCGAGGTGGGTCCCCAGACCGCCCTCGGGAGCACGGTGCCCATTGGCCGCCCCATCGCCAACACGAAGCTGTACGTACTGGACGCGCACCTCATGCCGGTGGCGGTCGGCGTGCCGGGTGAGCTGTACATCGGCGGAGCGGGCGTCGCGCGTGGCTACAGCCAGCAGCCCGCGTTGACGGCCGAGCGGTTCGTGCCGGATTCGTTCTCCTCCACGCCGGGACAGCGCCTCTACCGCACGGGAGACCTCGTGCGCTGGCGCGCCGACGGGGAGCTCGACTTCCTGGGCCGCATCGACGACCAGGTGAAGGTGCGCGGCTTCCGCATCGAACTAGGCGAGATTGAAGCGGTGCTCGCCGAGCACTCGGCCGTGAAGGAAGTGGCCGTGGCGGTGCGGGACGACAGCGGTGACCGCAAGCTGATCGCCTACGTCGTCGCTCACGACGCGCCGCCGAACTCCCTGGAGCTGCGAGGCTGGCTGCTGACGCGGCTGCCGGAGCCCATGGTGCCCTCGGAGTTCCTCACCCTGGACGCGCTGCCTCTCACCCCCAACGGCAAGGTGGACCGCAAGGCCCTGCCCGACATGGAGGTGAAGGCGGTGACGGACGGCATGACGTATGCCGCGCCGAGGACCCCGGTCGAGGAACGGATCGCCGAGATCCTCGCCATGGTGCTCGGACGACCGCGCGTGGGGCGGGATGACGATTTCTTCGCGCTCGGTGGCCACTCGCTGACGGCGACGCAGGCCATCGTCCGCGTCCGAGATGCCTTCCGCATCGATCTGCCAGTGGGTGCGCTCTTCGATGCGCCCACCGTGGGCGCTCTCGCGGAGCAGGTCGAGCGGACATTCGACGCTGGGGCAGGCGTGCGGTGGACGCCCCTGGTACGCGTGCCGCGCGACGGGACGCTGCCCCTGTCCTTCGCTCAGCAGCGCCTGTGGTTCATGGACCAGTTGGAGCCGGGGAGCGCCGCATACAACATCCCCGCTGCGGTGAGCATCGAAGGTGACCTGGATGCGGCCTCGCTGGAGCGCGCGTTCGCCGCGCTGGTGGCGCGTCATGAACCCCTGCGGACGGCGTTCCGCGCCGAGAACGGGCAGCCCGTCCAGGTTATCTCCCCGGTGGGCGAGCTGCCGCTGCGGAGGGTGGACCTGCGCGGGCTGCCGGTGACGGAGCGCGACGCCGAGGAGCGGCGACTGAAGGCCGAGGAGGCGCGGACCCCGTTCGACCTTCAGCGGGGACCGCTGCTGCGCACCGTGCTCATCCAGCAGGACGAGCGCGCGTACACGCTGCTCGTGACGCTGCACCACATCATCTCGGACGGCTGGTCCACCGGCGTGCTCATCCGCGAGATGGCCGCGCTCTATGAGGCCTTCTCCGGTGGAAAGCCCTCGCCCCTCAAGGAGCTCGACTATCAATACGCCGACTTCGCGGCGTGGCAGCGACGGTGGATGGATGGACCGGAGCTCGAGGCCGAGATCGACTTCTGGCGGATGACGCTCGCTGGAGCGCCCCCGCTGCTGGAGCTTCCCACCGACCGTCCCCGTCCCCCCGTCCGCGCCTACCGTGGAGCCACCCATGCGGTGGCCCTGCCCAGGCAGCTGTCCGAGTCCATCAAGGCGCTCAGCCAGAAAGAAGGGGCCACACCCTTCATGGTCCTGCTGGCAGCGTTCCAGACGCTGCTGGCGCGCACCTCCGGCCAGGACGACCTCTGCGTGGGAACGCCCGTCGCTGGCCGGACGCGTACGGAGGTCGAGGGCCTCATCGGCTTCTTCGTGAACACGCTTGTCCTGCGCACGAGTGTGGCGGGAGACCCGTCGTTCCTGGAGCTGCTCGGCCGGGTCCGCGAGGTGACGCTGGCGGCCTACACGCACCAGGACGTCCCCCTGGACAAGCTCGTGGAGCAACTGCACCCCGAGCGCAGCCTGAGCCACCCGCCCCTCTTCCAGGTGGTGTTCGCCCTCCAGAACGCGCCGACGGCCGAGCTGACGCTCCCGGGGCTCGTCCTCAGGGCGCTGCCCACCGAGAGCCAGGCGGCCAAGTTCGACCTGGCCCTGTCGCTCCGCGAGGGGCCTGACGGCTTCGACGGCTTCATCGAGTACGACACGGACCTGTTCGACGCGGAGACGATTTCCCGGATGGAGGACCAGCTGCGCGTCCTGCTCCAGGGTGTCGTGTCCGAGCCGCGGGCGCGTCTGTCGCGGCTGGCGCTCACGCACACGAGCGGGCTCCCGTCCCTCGAGCCACAGCCAGCTCCGGTGCACCCGAGCGTGCTCTCCCTCATCGCCGGACAGGCCTCACGCGCACCCGAGGCGCCAGCGGTCATCGACGGGGAGCGCGTCTTCACCTACGGCGAGCTCGTCCGCGAGGCCTCGCGCCTGGCACACAGGCTCGCGCGCATGGACTCCCATGGGACGCATCCCATCGCGGTGCTGCTGGAGCGCTCGGCGGAGATGGTGATGGCCCAGCTTGCGATCCTCAAGGCGGGCAGCGCGTTCATGCCGCTCGACCCGACCATGCCGGACGCCCGTCTGCGCGTCATCCTCGCCGAGCCTCACGCGGCGGTCGTCGTGACCTCGCCCTCGCTGGCGGCGCGCCTGCCCCCGGGGCTCCAGGTGGTGTTCGCCAACATCCACCCGTCCGACGCGGACAGGGGCGCGGACGAAGGCACCACCGAACCGCCGGAGCCACTTCCGTCCCAGTCCGCCTACGTCATCTTCACGTCGGGCACGACGGGCGTCCCCAAGGGAATCACCACCGACCACGCCGCGCTGGCCCACCTGACCGCGTGGCATCAGCGCGACCTCCCCACGGGCCCGGGTGACCGCGGGGCCGTGATGGCCTCCCCCGCGTTCGATGCATCGATGCTGGAGCTCTGGCCCAAGCTCGCGGCCGGAGCGACGCTGGTCATCGTCCCGGACGAGGTGCGCGCCGCGCCCGCCGCGCTCGCGCGCTGGATGGCGGACACGGCCATCACCACGGCCTTCTTCACCACGGCGCTCGGGGAGCTGGTCCTGGCCGAGCCGCTCCCGGCGCACCACCGCGTGCGCGTCATCGTCGTCGGTGGCGAACAGCTCCGGCGGCGGCCCACCGCCGAGACGCCGTACCAACTCCTGAACGTGTACGGCCCCACCGAAGTGACCGTGCTCGCGACCTGCGATTTCGTGGCGCCGGCCAGTGTCGAGCAGGGGCTCCCCACGATTGGCCGCGCCATCTCGGGGGCCCGAGTTTACGTCCTCGACGCGCACCTGCGGCCGGTACCGGTCGGCACACCCGGCGAGCTGTTCATCGCGGGCGGTGGCCTCGCGCGGGGATACCTGGGCCGGCCGGACCTGACAGCCGAACGGTTCCTCCCGGATCCACTCGGCCCTCCTGGCTCGCGCATGTACCGCTCGGGCGACCGGACGCGCATGCGCGCCGATGGGCGGCTGGAGTTCCTGGGCCGGCTGGACGGCCAGGTAAAGCTCCGTGGGTTCCGCATCGAGCTGGGAGAAATCGAAGCAGCGCTCGGAGCGCACCCGGCCATCAAGGAGGCCGTGGTCACCGTGCACGAGGTGGCGGAGGACCGCCGGCTGGTGGGCTACGTCGTGGGCCGCCAGGAGCTGCCGGAGGCCGCGGAGCTGCGCCGCTGGCTGCTCGAACGGCTGCCGGAATACATGGTGCCCGCGGCGTTCATCCGACTGGAGGCGATGCCGCTCGATTCCAACGGCAAGGTCGTGCGCAAGGCCCTGCCCGCTCCCGACGCGCTGTTCGCCGGGAGCACGGAGGGCTACGTGCCCCCGCGGACTCCCACCGAGGAGATCCTCACCGGCCTCTTCTCGCGGGTGCTTGGCGTGGAGCGGGTCGGCATCAAGGACGGCTTCTTCGACCTGGGTGGACACTCCCTGCTCGCCACGCAGCTCGTGTCGCGGCTGCGGGCGGCCTTCGGTGTCGAGCTGCCGCTCCGGGTGCTCTTCGAGTCCGCGACTCCCGAGCACCTGGCCGAGCGCGTGGAAGCCCTGGCGCGCAAGGAAGGCGGGCCACCGGTACCTCCGCTCACGCGAATGCCGCGGGGGGAGCGGCTGCCCCTGTCCTTCGCGCAGCAGCGCCTGTGGTTCCTCGACCGGCTGGAGCCCGGCAGCGCGCTCTACAACCTCTCCCATGCCATGCGGCTGAGCGGGCACCTCGACGTGGAGGCCCTGGAGCACGGCCTCGCGGAAGTGGTGCGCCGCCACGACAGCCTGCGCACGACGTTCGGCATGAATGAGGGGCTGCCCTACCAGATCGTGGCCTCGGAGGTCCCGTCGGTCCTCGAGCGGATACGGATGGAAGGCACGCCCGAGGAGCGCGAGGAGGCCGTCCTGCGCAGGTGCGCGGCGGAGGTGCGCCGGCCGTTCGACCTGGCGCGCGGGCCGCTCATCCGAGCCGTGCTGCTCGAACTCTCCGAGGACACGCACGTCCTGATGATGACGATGCACCACATCATCTCGGACGGCTGGTCGGTGGGCGTGTTCGTGCGGGAGATGGCCGCCCTCTACGAGTCCTTCCGGCAGGAGCGCCCATCGCCCCTGGCACCGCTGCCGATCCAGTACGTGGACTACGCGATCTGGCAGCGCCAGTGGCTGGAAGGCGAAGTGCTGACGGCGCAACTCGGCTACTGGAAGGACCAGCTCGCCGGGGCGCCCCGTGCGCTGGACCTGCCCACGGACCGCGCGCGGCCCCCGGTGCAGACCTACAGCGGCGCGAGCCACCGCATCCGCTGGTCACCCGAGCTGTCCGCACGCGTGAAGGCGGTGAGCCGCCAGGAGGGTGTCACGCCCTTCATGACGCTCCTCGCGGCCTTCCAGTCACTGCTGAGCCGCTACTCCGGGCAGGACGACATCTGCGTGGGCTCACCCATCGCGGGACGTACCCGCGAGGAGACCGAGCAGCTCGTCGGCTTCTTCGTCAACACGCTGGTGCTGCGCACCAGCCTCGCGGGCGACCCGAGCTTCCGCGAGCTGCTCGCCCGCGTGCGGAACGGAACGCTGGGGGCGTATGCCCACCAGGACGTGCCCTTCGAGAAGGTCGTCGAGGCGCTCCAGCCCGAGCGCGACCTCAGCCGCTCGCCCCTGTTCCAGGTCATGTTCGCGCTGCAGAACACGGCGGTGCCGGCGCTGGCATTGCCGGAGCTGAAGGTGACACCGCTCGAGCCGGACCTGCCCACCGCGCGCTTCGAGCTCATCCTGACGCTCATGGAGGAGGACGGCGCGCTGACCGGGGCCATCGAGTACAACACTCGGCTGTTCGACGGGGCGACCATCCGCCGGATGGAGGTACACCTCGTCGGCCTGCTCCAGGCGGTGCTGGAGGACGTCGACCGCCAGCCCTCCCGAGTGCCCCTGCTGTCCGACGTGGAGCGCCGCCATGTGCTGGTGGACTGGAACGCCACGGAGGCGGTGCTTCCGTCGGGGTGCGCGCACGAGCTGGTCGCGGCCCAGTCGGCACGAACGCCGGATGCGCTCGCGGTGACGTTCCAGGACCAACGGGTGACCTATCGCGAGCTGGAGCGGAGGGCCAACCAGTTGGCGCACCGGATGAGGGCGCTGGGCGTGGGTCCCGAGGTGCAGGTGGGCCTGTGCGTGGATCGCTCGGTGGAGCTGGTGGTGGGCATCCTCGCGGTGCTCAAGGCGGGTGGCGCGTACGTGCCGCTCGACCCGGGATACCCGCGTGAGCGTCTGGCGTTCATGCTCGCCGACAGCGGCGTCCGGGTGCTGCTGGTGCAACGGCATCTGGCGGACGGCGTGGCCGCGCCGGGCGTGACGGTGCACGTGCTCGAGCCGGGCGTGGGCGAAGGCGCACCGGAGACGCCACCGGACGTCGCCGTCGACGCCGACAACCTGGCGTACGTCATCTACACGTCGGGCTCGACGGGGCGGCCCAAGGGGACGCTGCTCACGCACCGCGGCCTGAGCAACACGGCGCTCGCGGCGGTGAAGGAGCATGGCTTCCATCCGGGCAGTCGCGTCCTCCAGTTCGCGGCGACGAGCTTCGATGCGTCGGTGTGCGAGATCTTCGCCACGCTGCTGGCGGGAGCCACGCTGTGCCTGGCGCCGCGCGAAGCGCTGCTGCCGGGGCCCCCGCTGCGGGCCGTGCTGACGGACAACGCCATCACCGCGGTCACCCTGACGCCGTCGGTGCTGGCGCAGCTCGAGCCGGAGGGGTTACCCGCCTTGGAGACGGTGATCTCCGCGGGTGAGGCCTGCACGCCGGACGTGGCCCGCCGGTGGAGCCGTGGCAGACGGCTGCTCAACGCCTACGGTCCCACCGAGGTGACCATCTGCGCGTCCATCAACGGCGCGGTGGACCCCGAGCGTCCCACCCTCGGCCGGCCCTTCCCCAACGTGCGGGTGTACGTGCTGGATGCGCGCCTCGTCCCCGCCCCGGTCGGCGTGGCTGGCGAGCTGTACGTCGGCGGACCGGGCGTGGCGCGCGGCTACACGGGCCGGCCGGACCTGACGGCGGAGCGCTTCGTGCCGGACCCCTTCGGCACGGTGCCGGGCGCGCGCCTGTACCGCACGGGCGACGTCGTCCGATGGTGCGCGGACGGCGAACTCGAATACGTCGGGCGCGCCGACGGACAGGTGAAGCTGCGCGGCTTCCGCATCGAACTCGGAGAGCTGGAGGCTGTCCTGCGCGAGCACCCGGCGGTGAGGGATGCCGCTGTCGTGGCGCGGGATGAAGGCGGCACCCGCCGACTGGTTGCGTACGTCACCGGCGACGGGCCGGGCCTCGAGGTGCCGGGGCTGCGCGGCTATCTCACCGAGCGGCTGCCGCTGTACATGGTCCCCGCCACCTTCGTGGTGCTGGACACCCTGCCCCTGTCGTCGAGCGGCAAGCTCGACCGCAAGGCGCTGCCGCCGCCCGACGCTCGGCACCTGGGCTCGGCGGCCACATACGAAGCGCCGCGGAGCGACGTCGAGCGCACCGTGGCGGGAATCTGGCAGGAGGTCCTCAACGTGCCTCGGGTGGGCCTGCACGACGGGTTCTTCGACCTGGGCGGCAACTCGCTCTCGCTCGTGCAGATCCACGGCAAGCTCCAGAGCGCGCTGGGCGTGGAGTTCCCGCTCGTCGAGCTCTTCCAGCACCAGAGCGTGAGCGCGCTCGCCGCGCACCTGCGCCGTGTCGCCGAGGCCGCGGCCACGCCCGTGGACACCGCCGCCGAAGAGGAACGCTTCGATTCCCGAAGGGCCCTGCTCGAGCGGCAGCAGGCCCGGAGGCGAGGACGCGCCGGCCCCACCCAGGCCGACTCGGACGGCAATCCGGAGGATTCCCATGAGTGACGACATGGAGCGGTCCGAGCCGTCTCCGGAGGGCGTGGCGATCATCGCCATGTCCGGCCGCTTCCCCCAGGCCGCGACGCTCGAGCAGTTCTGGGACAACCTGCGCCGTGGCGTCGAGGCACGCACGGTCTTCACCGACGAGGAGCTGTTGGCCGACGGCGCCGACCCGGCCCGCATCCACCAGCCCGGTTACGTCCGCGCGGGCTTCGTGCTCGACGACGTGGACCGCTTCGACGCGGGGTTCTTCGACTTCAGCCCGCGCGACGCGGAGGTGCTCGATCCGCAGCACCGCGTCTTTCTGGAGTGCTGCTGGGAGGCGCTCGAGCGCGCCGGGTACGCGAGCCGGGCATACCGAGGGCAGATCTCCGTCTTCGGCGGCGCGGGCGCGTCTTCGTACCTCTACAGCAACCTGCTCTCCCGCCCGGACGTCCTCCAGGGAATGGGGACCTTCCAGGTCACCATCAGCAACGACAAGGACTTCCTCCCGCCACGCATCTCCCACAAGCTGGGGCTGCGCGGCGCGAGCATCGCGGTGCAGACGGCCTGCTCGTCCTCGCTCGTGGCGATCCACCTCGCGTGTCAGAGCCTGCTGACGGGAGAGTCGGACCTCGCGCTGGCGGGTGGCGTGTCCATCGCCCTGCCCCAGCGGACCGGTTACGCCTACCAGGAAGGCGGCGTCGTCTCACCGGACGCGCACTGCAGGACCTTCGACGCGAAGGCCGCCGGCACGGTGCGCGGCTCGGGGGCGGGAGTCGTGGTCCTCAAGCGCCTCGCGGACGCTCTCGCGGACGGTAACCCCATCCTCGCGGTCATCCGTGGTTCGTCGGTCAACAACGACGGCGAGGCACGGCTGGGCTACACCGCCCCGAGCATCGAGGGGCAGACCGCGGTCGTCTCCGAGGCCCTGGGCATCGCGGGCGTCCCCTCGGAGAGCGTGACGTACGTGGAGGCCCACGGGACGGCCACGCCCCTGGGTGACCCCATCGAGGTCACCGCGCTCACCAAGGCGTTCCGCGCCCGGCTCTCGCAGGGCGCGCGGGCGCGCTGTGCGCTCGGCTCGGTCAAGACCAACATCGGGCACCTCGATGCCGCTGCTGGCGTCGCGGGGCTCATCAAGACGGTCCTCGCCCTTCAGCACCGGGAGATCCCGCCCTCCCTCCACTTCGAGCAGCCCAACCCGAAGCTCGACCTGGCGAGCAGCCCGTTCTTCGTCAACGACACGCTGCGACCGTGGGAGAGCGACGGCACGCCGCGCCGGGCCGGCGTGAGTTCGTTCGGCATTGGCGGGACGAACGCGCACGTCATCCTGGAGGAGGCACCCGCGAGGCCTTCCTCGACGTCCTCCAGCCGCCCGTGGCAGTTGCTCACGCTGTCGGCGCGCACCGCGCCCGCGCTGGAGGCCGCCACCTCGAACCTCCAGACCTGGCTGTCGCAGCACCCGGAGGCCGAGTTCGCCCAGGTGGCGCACACACTGCAGGTGGGGCGCCAGCGGTTCTCGCACCGCCGTGTCCTGGTCTGCCGTGACGCGGAGGATGCTCGCGCCGCGCTGGAGGCGAGAGACCCCCAGCGCCTGCGGACCACCCTCCAGGAGGACTCCACGAGCCCTATCGTCTTCCTGTTCCCCGGCCAGGGTGCGCAGTACGTGGGCATGGGGCAGGAGTTACACGCGTCGGAGCCCGTCTTTCGCAAGCATGTGGATGACTGCTGCACCCGCCTGAAGTCCCTGCTCGGCTTCGACCTGCGCGAGGTGCTGTTCCCACCGTCCGACGTGGACCCCTCGGCCGCGGAGGCGCGGCTCACCCAGACGGCGGTGACCCAGCCCGCGCTCTTCGTCATCGAGTACGCCCTGGCGAAGCTGTGGAAGTCGCTGGGCGTGACGCCGCAGGCGATGCTCGGTCACAGCATTGGCGAGTACGTCGCCGCGTGCATCGCGGGAGTGCTGACGCTCGACGACGCGCTCGCGTTGGTGACGGCGCGCGGCCAGCTCATGCAGTCGCTCCCCTCGGGCGCGATGCTCTCGGTCGCGCTCCCCGAGGCCGAGCTGCGGCCCCTGCTCGGCCCCGCGCTGTCGCTCGCCGCGGTCAACGGGCCCGCGCTCTGCGTGGCCTCGGGCCCCACGGAGATGGTGCAGGCGCTGGAGGCGGTGCTCACCCGGCGGAAGGTCGAGTTCCGCCGGCTGCACACGTCGCACGCCTTCCACTCGGCGATGATGGACCCCATCCTGGAGGCCTTCGCCGCGAAGGTCCGGGGTGTGCGGCTGTCGCGGCCTCGCCGTCCCTACGTCTCCAACCTGACCGGCGCCTGGATCACCGAGAAGGAGGCCACGGACCCGGGCTACTGGGTGGAGCACCTGCGCCAGGCCGTGCGCTTCGCCGACGGAGCGAAGCTGCTGCTCGAGGACACGGCGAACGTGTTCCTGGAGGTCGGTCCTGGCACGACGCTCGGCGCGCTGGTGCGGCAGGCGGGACGGTCGCCAGGGCCGAGCACCATCCTGTCCTCTCTGCGGCACCCGCGTGAGTCTGTCTCCGATCGGACGCGACTGTTGGAGACGGTGGGCCAGCTGTGGCTCGCCGGCGCCGCGCTCGACTTGAACGGGCTCCAGCCCGTGGAGCACCGTCGCCGGCTGCCCCTGCCCACCTACCCGTTCCAGCGCGAGCGCTACTGGATTGAACCGCGCGCGGGTGCCGGGCTCACCCAGGCGCGGGCGGTGGCAGGACCGGGGTTCGTGCGCAATCAGGGCTCGCTGGCCGACTGGTTCTACGTCCCGGGCTGGAAGCACGCGGTGTGGCCCGGCTTGAGCATGGCGGCGACACGCTGGCTGGTGATGCTCGATGAGCGTCTCGGTCCCGCGCTGGCCGACCGCCTGGAGGCCACGGGCGGGGACGTCGTGAGGGTGGCCACGACGGACGCCTACGGCCGCCAGGGACCTCGCCGCTTCACGGTGGCCGAGGGGCAGCCGGAGGGCTACACGCGCCTGCTCGCGGAGCTCGACGCGGAAGGCTGGAAGCCAGAGCGGGTCGTCCACCTGGGGAGCGTCGCCGGGGCCTCGCTGGACGAGGCGTCCTCGGTGGACCGGGCGGTGAACGGGTTCCACGACCTGCTCCATCTGGCGAGCGCACTGCACACGCGGAAGGCAGCGCCGGCTGTCGAACTCATCGTGGTCACCGCCGGAGCCCAGGACGTCACGGGAGAGGAGTCCCTGTGTCCGGCGAGCGCGCTCCTCGTGGGGGCATGCAAGGTCCTGCCGCAGGAGCTGTCCCCCGCCCTGCACGTGCGCACAATCGACGTCGCCCCGACGGAGGTGGGTGGAGAGCGGCTCACGCGCCTGCTGGTGGACGAGCTCCGCGTGGAAACGGCCGAGCCGGTCATCGCGTACCGGGGTGGACGCCGCTGGGCGGAGACCTACGAGCGCGCGCGCCCGCCAGAGGGGGGACAGGGCCGGCTGCGTGAGCGCGGTGTCTACCTCATCACGGGTGGGCTCGGGCGCATCGGACTGACGCTGGCCGAGGAACTCGCGACGTCGTTCCAGGCGCGGTTGGTGTTCGTGGGCAGGTCAGCGTTTCCCGCGCGCGAAGCGTGGGAGGCGTGGCTGGCTTCCCATGGCTCGAACGACGAAACATCGCGGCGCATCCGCCAACTGCTCGTCATCGAGCAGCGCGGTGGCGAAGTCCTTGTGCTCCGCGCGGACATCTCCCGCCCGGAGGAAGTCGCGGAGGTCCTCGCGCGAACCGAGGCGCGCTTCGGAGCCCTCCACGGGGTGATCCACTCGGCGGGAAGCCTGGGTGAGCGGGCCCACGTCCCGGTCCTGGACCCTGGTGACGCGCGGCATGCGGAGCAATTCGACGCGAAGGTGCGCGGAGTCCTGGCGCTCGAACGCGCGCTGCGGGGCCGCGCGCTGGACTTCGTGCTGCTGCAATCCTCCCTGGCGGCGGTGCTGGGGGGAATCGGGTTCGCGGCCTATGCGGCGGCAAACCTGTTCATGGACGCCTTCGCTGCCCGCCAGAACCGGAGCGAGTCCACGCCCTGGCTCAGCGTGGACTGGGATGGCTGGGGCGACGAGGAGACGCTCGACGAGGGGATGCTGGCGCTCACGATGGCCGAGGGCGTCGCCGCGTTCCGGAGCGTGCTCCGCGGCGACGTTCCGCGCTGGGTCGTATCAACCGGAGACCTCTCCGCGCGGTTGGCCACCTGGGTCCAGCCGGTGGCGGCGCGTGGGGACGCGGCGAGCGCGGTGTCGTCGCATGCGCGCCCCCAGCTCGCGACCGGCTACGTGGCCCCTCGCGACGCATTGGAACAGGAGCTGGCGGCGATGTGGCAGGAGCTCCTCGGCGTGACCCCGGTGGGCCGCCACGACAGCTTCTTCGATCTCGGTGGGCACTCGCTGCTCGGGACGCAGTTGCTGTCGCGCCTGCGAGAGACCTACCGGGTCGAGCTGCCGATCCGGACGTTGTTCGAGACCCCGACGGTCGCCGGCCTCGCGGAGGCGATCACCCAAAGCCGGAGCGGGCCCGAGACGCGCCCAGATCCCGCGCCCACGACAGCGAGCGCCACACCGTCCCGCGCCCCACTGTCCTTCGCCCAGCAGCGCCTCTGGTTCTGGGAGCGCCTGGAGCCGGGCACGTCCGTCTACAACATCCACACGGCGCTCCAGTGTGACGGTGACCTCGACGTGGGCGCCCTGGGGCGGAGCCTCGATGCACTGGCGGCTCGCCACGAGGCGCTCAGGACCACCTTCGTCGAGGAGGGGGACCAGGTCGTCCAGGTGATCGCCCGCCGGCTCGACCTGGAGGTACCCGTCACCGACCTGCGCGATCGCTCCGACGACACGCGCGCGGACGAGGCACGCCGCGTCGCGGAGGAAGAGGGACGCCGGCCCTTCGACCTGGAGAAGGGACCGCTCCTGCGCGCCCGACTCATCAAGCTGGCCGCGCGCGAGCACGTCGTCACCCTCACGGTGCACCACAGCATCTTCGACGCGTGGTCACTCGGCCTGCTCATCCGTGAGCTGGCGGAGCTCTACACGGCCTTCGCGGCCGGGCGGCGGCCCCGCCTGCCCGAGCTCACCATGCAGTACGCGGACTTCGCCCGCTGGCAGCGGGAGCGGCTCCAGGGCGACGTGCTCGAAGCGGAGCTCGCGCACTGGCGAACGCGGCTCGCGGGAGCCCCGCCGGCGCTGGAGCTGCCGACGGATCGCCCCCGGCCAGCGACACCGTCATACGACGGGGCGAGTCATCCGCTGGACCTCCCTCGTGAGCTCACCGACGGGCTGAAGGAGCTGGGCCGGCGCGAGGGCGCCACGCTCTTCATGGTCCTGCTCGCGGGCTTCCAAGCGGTCCTGGCCCGTCACTCGGGGCAGGACGACATCGTCGTGGGCACCCCCATCGCCGGGCGCAACCGCGTCGAGCTCGAGAGCATCGTCGGCTTCTTCATCAACACGCTCGCCCTGCGTACGCGCCTGTCGGGCAACCCCACGTTCCGCGAACTCGTGGGTCGGGTGCGCGAGGTGACGCTGGCGGCCTACGCCCACCAGGACATCCCCTTCGACAAGCTGGTGGAAGCCCTGGCGCCGCCGCGCGACCGCAGTCGCTCGCCGCTGTTCCAGGTCCTGCTCATCCTGCAGAACGCGCCGGTTCCAGAGCTGGCCCTGCCCGGGGGTCTCAAGCTGCGCCCTGTCGGCGCGCCGGAAGAGCCGGCCAGGTTCGACCTCAGCCTGTCCTTCACGGAGACCGCCAGCGGGTTGCAGGGGACACTGCGGTACGCCACGGCGCTGTTCGACGCGAACACCGCGCGGCGCCTGCTCGGCCACCTGCGCATGTTCCTCGAGGCCGCGGCAGCCAACCCCGACCAGCGGCTGGACACCGTATCGCTCCTGTCCGCGGACGAGCAGCGTGAACTCGCGCACCTGGAGTCGGGCCGGCGTGAGCGACCTTCGCCCCGGTCCATCCTCGAGCGCTTCCGAGCGTGGGTGGACCACACGCCGGCGGCGCCCGCCGCGCTCATGGGCGAGCGCACCGTGCGCTATGACGCCCTCGCCCTCCGCGCCCATGTCGTGGCCCACGAGCTGGCACGGCACGGGGTCCGACGAGGGACGCCGGTCGCCGTCTTCCTCCCCCGCTCCCCCGAGCTGCTCGCCACGTTGCTCGGCGTCCTCGAAGCGGGCGGCGCGTATGTGCCGCTCGATCCGGGCTACCCGGCGGAGCGCGTGGCCTACATGCTGGGCGACGCGCGCCCCCGAGTCGTCGTCACGGATGGGCCTCGGCGTGAGCAACTCCCGGAAGCGTGGCGGGAAGGCGCGGTCCTCGTCGAGTCGCTCACCGATTCACCGGGAGCGTCGCCGCGTCCGGCCGACCTCCAGGGCGATGACGTGTCGCACCTGGTCTACACGTCCGGCTCCACTGGCATGCCCAAGGGCATCATCGGCCACCACGCCGGCATCCTGAACTACGTCGACTACCTGGAGCGCACCTATCGGCCCGGTCCGGGTGACGTCGCGCTGCAGCTCGCCTCGGCTTCCTTCGACGCCTCGCTGCGCGACATGCTGGCGCCGGTGTTGATGGGCACGCCCGTCGTCTTCGCCGACGGCGATCGCGGGAGAGATCCCGAGGAACTGCTCGCGGCCATCGAGCGCTACCGCGTCACGCTGCTGCCGAGCGTGGTGCCCAGCCTGCTCCGGCTGCTCCTGGCGGCGGCGGGGACCCGGCCGCGCGAGCTGGGGACGGTCCGGCTGATCCTCTGCAGTGGCGAGCGGCTCCTCGCGACGGACGTGGAGCGGGCGCGCGCGGTGTTCGGTGCGCACGTGCGAATCGTCAACCAGTACGGCCCCACCGAGTGCACGCTGACGAGCACGTTCCACATCGCCACGCCCCAGGACCTCGTGGGCGTGGTGCCCGCGGGGCGGCCCATCGACAACGCCGAGGTGGTCCTGCTCGATGCCCGCGGCGAGCGTGTGCCCGCCGGGGTCGTCGGCCACATCCACATCGGCGGCAACGGCGTGACGCATGGCTTCCTCGGGCGGCCCGACCTCACCGCCGAGCGCTTCGTGCCGCACCCGGACGGGAACCGGCCCGGGGCCCGCCTCTACGCGACGGGCGACTACGGGCGCTGGCGCGCTGACGGTGCGCTCGAGTTCGTCGGCAGGCGCGACGACCAGGTGAAGGTGCGTGGAAACCGGGTGGAGCTGGGCGAGATTGAATCCAACCTGACGCGCTGCCCGGGAGTGGGCGCGGCCGTGGTCCTCGCTGTTCCCGAGCAGGACGGTGAGACGCGGCTGGTCGCCTGCATCGTCGCCAGCGACGCCGGGGCTCCGAGCGATACCGAACTCACCACGTTCCTCGCGGCCCGGCTGCCCGAGCCGATGCTCCCCTCTGCGTACCTGCTCCTCGATGTGCTGCCACGAACGCCGAACGGCAAGGCGGACCGGGCGGCGCTCATGCCCGCGGCGACCGCCGCCCGGCGGCGCGGTGGGGCCAACAGCGGGGCTCCTTCCGTGACGCCGCGGACACCGACCCAGGAGATTGTCGCCGGACTCTGGGCCCAGCTCCTGTCGGTGGAGCGCGTGGGGATTCACGACAGCTTCTTCGACCTGGGCGGGCACTCGCTGCTGGCCACCCAGGCCGTGTCGCGCGTGCGTGTGGCCCTGGGAGTCGAAGTCCCATTGCGTGAGCTATTCACACACCCCACCGTGGAGGCGCTGTCCGCGCGCATCGACGAACTCGCGATGAGCAGGCAGTCGGCCAGGGGCAGGCCGCCGCTCGTGCCCGCACCGCGCACGCAAGGGCTGCCGTTGTCCTTCGCGCAGAAGCGCCTCTGGGTGGTGGATCGACTGCGGCCCGGCGACCCGGCCTACAACATCTCGGGGGCCATCCGGGTTCGTGGGGCGCTCGACGCCGACGTGCTCGAGCGCTGCGTCGCGGAGATCGTGCGACGCCACGAGAGCCTGCGCACGACCTTCGAGTTCGTGGGAGAGGAGCCGGTGCAGCGCATCGCCGCCGAGCTCGAGGTGCCGCTGGGGCGCGTGGACCTGTCGGACTTCCCCGAGCCCGAGCGCGAAGACCTGGTCGCCCGGCTCGTCGCCAAGGAGACGGGGTGGTCTTTCGCCCTGGCACAAGGCCCGCTGCTGCGCCTCTCGCTGCTGCGACTGTCCGAGTCGGAGCACGTGCTGGTGTTCGCGATGCACCACATCATCTCGGACGGATGGTCGCGCGGAATCCTCGTCCGGGACCTCATGGCGCTCTATGTCGCCTTCGTCGCGGGTCAGCCTTCGCCCCTGCCGAAGCCGGTGCTGCAGTACGCCGACTTCGCGCACTGGCAGCGGAGCTGGCTGCGGGACGAGGTGCTGGAGGCCCAGCTCGCGTACTGGCGTCGTCGGCTCGCGGGCGTGCCGCCGGTGCTGGCCCTGCCCACGGACCGTCCGCGTCCGGTAGCGCAGAGCCTGCGGGGCGCCCACTACCGGGCCACGCTACCGCCGCTTCTCGTGGAGGCGTTGAAGCGGCTGGGCCGGACGGAGGGGGTCACGCTGTTCATGACCCTCATGGCCGGTTTCCAGGCGTTGCTCTCGCGCTACACGGGGCAGGAAGACCTCACCGTGGGGACCGACGTCGCCGGCCGCAACAATGCCGACCTGGAGGGGCTCATCGGGTTCTTCGTGAACCAGCTCGTCATCCGCGGGCAGCTCGACGGCAACCCCACGTTCCGCGCGCTCCTGACGCGCGTGCGTGACACGGCGCTGGAGGCGTACGCGAACCAGGACCTGCCCTTCGAGGAGCTCGTCCGAGCGGTCAACCCCGAGCGGAGCCTGGGCCATACGCCGCTGTTCCAGGTCAAGCTGGCGCTGCAGAACCAGCCGTTCACGGAGCTCCAGCTCCCGGGCCTGAGTCTGAGCGGCGTGGCGTTCGAGAACGCGTCGTCCAAGTTCGACCTCACGCTCGTCCTGGAGGAGTTCGAGGGCAGCCTCGTCGGGCTGTGGGAGTTCAGCACCGACCTCTTCGACGAGGCGACGATCGCTCGCATGGCCGCGGCCTACCAGCGGGTGCTGGAGGCGGTGGTCACCGCGCCGGACCTGCGGCTGTCCGCCCTGCCCGTCCTCGCCGACGAGGAGCGCCACCGGCTGCTCGTCGAGTGGAACGCGACGGACGCCGAACTCCCGGAGGACCGCTGCGCGCACCACCTTTTCGAGGAGCAGGCGCGCCGCACACCGGAAGCGTCGGCGGTGTCCTTCCAGGGGCACGCGTTCACGTACGGGGAGCTGGACCGCCGGGCCAACCAGCTCGCGCACCACCTGCGTGGGCTCGGCGTCGGGCCCGAGCTGCGCGTCGGCGTTTGCCTGGAACGTTCGCTGGAGCTGGTGGTGGCCCTCCTCGGCGTGCTGAAGGCGGGGGGCAGCTTCGTCCCATTGGATCCTGGCTACCCCACGGAGCGGCTCTCCCTGCTGCTGCGGGAGTCCGCCGTGTCGGTGCTGCTCACGCAGGACGCGGTCCTCGACGAGCTGCCTCTCCGCTCGGAGCTCCCGGTCTGCCTGGACTCGGATTGGACGGACATCGCCCGCCACCCCACGAGCGCGCCGTCGGTCGACGTGACGCAGGAGAACCTGGCCTACGTCATCTTCACCTCGGGCTCCACGGGCCAGCCCAAGGGCGTCCTGCTCGCTCATCGGGGCCTGTGCAACACCGCGCTGGCCCAGGTGGCGGCCTTCGACATCGCGCCCGGGAGTCGGGTGCTCCAGGCCGCCGCGCTCGGCTTCGACGCGTCTGTCTCCGAGGTCTTCGCCACCCTGCTGGGCGGCGGCTGCCTCCATCTGCCTCTCCGTGACGAGCTGATGCCCGGTGCGCCCCTGCGCGATCTGATTCAGCGGGAGGCCATCACCACCGTGACGCTCACGCCGCCGGTGCTCGCGCAGTTGGAGCCGCGAGCGCTGGACACGCTGCGGGTGGTGATCTCCGCGGGCGATGCGTGCACGCCGGAGCTCGCCGCGCGGTGGAAGCCGGGCCGGCGATTCCTCAACGCCTACGGCCCGACCGAAGTGACGGTGTGCGCGAGCATCAGCCCTGACGTGAAGGTCGAGCGGCCGAGCATCGGCCGTCCGCTCCCGAACGTGCGGCTCTACGTCCTCGACCCCCACCTCCAACCGGTTCCCCTGGGGAGCACCGGCGAGCTGTACGTGGGTGGCGTGGGACTGGCGCGTGGGTATCTGGAGCGCCCGGACCTCACCGCCGAACGGTTCATCCCGTCCCCCTTCGCGCTCACCCCCGGTGAGCGGCTGTACCGGACGGGAGATCTCGTGCGCGCCCTGCCGTCGGGCGAGTTCGAGTTCTCCGGCCGCGTCGACAACCAGGTGAAGGTCCGCGGCTTCCGCGTCGAGCTGGGGGAGGTCGAGGCGGTGCTCGGGCAGGCCCCCGGGGTGCATGAGGCCGTCGTCGTGGCCCGTGCCGACGCTGCGGGAGGCAAGCGGCTCGTGGCCTACTTCGTCGCCCGGGAGGACACGCGGCTCGCCGTCGAGGACCTCCGTGCGTTCCTGCGCGACAGGCTCCCCGACTACATGGTGCCGTCCGCGTGGGTGCTCCTCATGGCCCTGCCGCTGACACCCCACGGAAAGGTCGACGCCAAGGCGCTCCCCGCTCCCGAGGCGGCGCCCGGCACTGATGATACCCGCCAGCGCACCCCGCCCCGCACGCCCACCGAGGAGCTCATCGCCGAGGTGTGGGCCGACGTCCTCCAGTGCGGGTCCGTGGGCGTCGACGATGACTTCTTCGAGCTGGGCGGACACTCGCTCATGGCCACCCAGGTGACCACGCGCGTGGGCGGAGTCTTCGGCCTGGAGCTGTCGCTGACCGACTTCTTCTCGAAGCCCACCGTGGCGGCGCTCGCCACGCATATCGACTCACTCGGAGGCACGTCCGGGCCGCGCGTCCCGCCAGTCGTTGCCACGCCACCGTGCGAGGTGCTGCCCCTCTCGCCGCGCCAGCAGGTCTACTGGTCGGACGAGGAGAAGGGGCCCGAGGACCTCGCGAACTCCTCCCCGGCGGCGTTCCGCCTGGACGGCCCGCTCGACACGGAAGCACTGCGGGAAGGCTTCGACCTGCTCGTCCGGCGCCACGAGATCCTCCGCACGAGCTTCCCCTTCATCGACGGCACTCCGATGCAGCGGATTGCCTCGCAGGGGGAAGCACGGCTCCAGGTGGTCGAGCTCGGCGACCTGCCGGAGCAACAGCGCCAGGCGGAGCTCATGCGGCGTATCGACGAGGCGCAGCACCGCTCGTTCGACGTCGCCCAGGGACCGCTGCTCCGCGCCTGGGTGTTCCGCCTCACCGCCGACACGCACGTCCTGCTCCTCAACCAGCACCACGCGATCACCGACTACGTCTCCACGTCCCTCTTCATGGGCGAGCTGGCGGAGGTCTACGCCGCGCTCCGTGAAGGGCTGCCGCCGCGGCTCCCCGAGCCCGCGCTGCAGTACCGCGACGTCACCCGCTGGGAACACGACTGGCTGCGCGGGGGAGCGCTGGAACAGCTGCGCGCCTACTGGTCCCTGAAGCTCGCCAGTCCAGTCCTGGAGGTGGCGCTTCCCTACCGGCGCCCGCGCCAGCGGCACGAGGGCATCGTGAGCAGCCTCCAGCCGTTCCACCTCTCGCCCGAGCTCTCCAGGGCAACCCGGGCGCTCTGCCGCAAGGAGGGCGTGACGCCGTTCGTGCTGATGCTCGCGGCATTCCAGGTGGTCCTGTCGCGCTGCGCCAGGCAGGAGGACATCGCGGTCGGCTTCTCGCACGCCAACCGCCAGCGCATGGAACTGGAGAAGGTCCTGGGGATGTTCGCCGGTTACATGGTGTTGCGGACGGACCTGTCGGGTGACCCGAGCTTCCTCGAGGTCCTCCGGCGGGCTCGCTCGACGTACCTGGAGGCGTTCCAGCACCAGGGGCTTCCGCACACCGAACTGGTCAAGCTGATGCCGCCCCCGTGGCAGGTCGGCTTCTCGTTCACGCGCGTGGATCGCGCACAAGCCACCTCCGTGGCCGGGCTGTCGGTGTCCCCTCTCCCCCTCCATCGCACCCGGTCCCTGACGGACCTCAAGCTGAACGTCGTGGAGGCACCGGAAGGATTGGGCGGTACCTTCGAGTACAAGGCCGACCTGTTCGAGCACGAGAGCATCGAGGCGATGCAGGACGACTTCCAGGCCCTGCTCGAGTTCATCGTCGCGGCCCCCGACCAGCGCCTGTCCGAGCTTCCGCGACGCACGCACGCCCCGGGCCTCGCCCATGGAAGGCACGAGACGGCGTGAGGATGCGAATGAGCCCGACCAGGTCCGCGAGCGGACGCAGTGAGCGCGCGAAAGGCCTACGCCAGGCGGCGGCGCTCACCCACCGAGGCAGAGCGGCGCGCGAGGAACTCCTCGATGGGGCCCGCGGCCCCCCGTGCGCTCTCGGCCTGGACGAAGTGGACCCGCAACTGCTCGCAGGCCTTCTTGTACGCGGGATTCTGGAGGACGTCGTCGAGGGCCTCGAGCAGCCGGTCGGCGGTGACCTCTGGAGGTGGGATGGTGCGCCCCACCCCATGAAGTTCAATCAACCGGCCGATGTCGGGCTGATCGAACTGGAGTGGAATGGAGACCATGGGCACGCCGAAGGCGATGCACTCCTTCACGCTGTTCGTCCCGGCATGGTTGACCATCACCGCCGCCTTCCGAAGCAGGCCGAGCTGCGGCGCCACCTTCACGGCGATCACGCCGGGCGGCACGTCGAACATCGCGGGCTCCATCGTGGAGCCCACCACCATGACGAACTGAAGGTCCGGGCTGCGGGCGGCCGCGAGGAAGGCCTCCTGGAGGATGCGCAGGTTGTGCTTCGAGGTCGCGGCGAGCGTCCCGAGCGCGAAGAGGACCAGCGGTCGGTCCTCGCGCAGGCGCTCCCAGGGAAACTCGGGCTCGCGGCGTTCATGGTCGATGCACGGCTCGATGTAGCAATACTCCCCGGGGGGGCTGCGCACCCGCACCTCGGCGAACTCCTTGGGGCAGAGGAGCAGCTCGGGCGAGAGGCTCCGGTCGAGCATCGGAACGGTCTCGATGTTCTTCAGCGGGTAGCGGTGCTTGCGCGCCAGCGCCAGCAGGGCCGGACGAAGGCGGGGAAAGAGCCCCAGCGCCATGAGGAGTCGCTCACCCGGCATCGCGGCGCCACGCCCCGGTCCCCGCGAGGCGCCCTCGGGGCGTGGAATGAACTCCGGGGGAATCGTCACGTTCATCTGCAGGACGGGGACGTCGAGCCCGTGCCCGATGATTGCGAGGTGCCGGAGCTTCTCGTCGCAGATGAGGAGGTCTGGTCGAAGCGGGGCCAGGAGGGCATCGACCTCCCCCTCGACCATCCGACGCAGCGCTTCGTTGAAGCAACGAGCCTGGGTGCGCAGGAACCACAGCAGGCGCAGGCCCTTCAGCCGCGCCGCGGTCGCTCGCAGCTCGGTGAGCTTCCCCTTGGGGAAGATGTCCCCGAACAGGGGCGTGAACTCGAACCCCTCGGCGCGCACCTCGTCCTCTATCTCCAGGATGCCCAGGTAGATGACCCGGTGACCGCCGCGCTGGAGCGACCGCGCGATCCGCAAGCTGGGATTGACGTGGCCTGGAACAGGCAGCGGCGCGAGGAGGATGGTGGCCATCTGAATCCTTCGAGGAGGTCGATCTGGATCGAACGGATTGTAGAATGGTTTTTCGTGGATTATTGTTCAAACCTGCAAGATTAGACATCCGGTGAGACGAGACCTTGGATAGCCTTGGGCTGCCGCCTGCCGCGCGGACGAACATGTGGGACGTGGTCCCGGCGCCGAGCGAGCTCCTGGGCATCGTGGGGGGCCTCGGGCCCCTGGCGTCGGCCGAGTTCCTGAAGACCATCTACGAGGAGAATCCGTTCGAGGTGGAGCAGTCGGGGCCGGCCTGCGTCCTGCTGTCGGACCCGAACGTGCCGGATCGCACCCAGGCGATCATCCAGGGCCAGGAGGCGTTGGTGGCGCGATGGCTCGAGGGCGCGCTGAGCCGCCTGCGGGACATGGGAGCGCGGCGCATGGTGATCGCCTGCATCACAATGCACCACTTCCTCGAACACATCCCCGCGCCGCTGCGCGACCTCACCGTGTCGCTCGTGGATCTCACCCTCGACGAGGTGAGCGCGGAGGGGAAGCGCTGGCTGATTCTCTCCAGCCAGGGGACCCGCGCGGCGCGCGTCTTCGAGCGCAGCGAGCGCTGGCGCGCGGCGGAGCCCCACCTGACCTGGACGAGCGCCGCGGAGCAGGTCGAACTCCACGACGCCATCTACCGGCTCAAGCGACACGGCGACGTCACGGAGGCGGCCGTCCTGTGCGAGCGGCTGGTCCGGGCCCATGGCGTGGACGGCTTCATCGCGGGCTGCACCGAGCTTCACCTCGTCACCCGGTACATGCGCACCCGCCCCCCACAGGAGCGCCTGCGGAACATCGACCCGCTCTACCTGGTGGCGAACCGCATGCCCGCGCTCGTCACGCACCGGTACGCCCTCAAGCGCAGCGCGTAGAGGCTTGGGCGCGAGTGCCTGGAGACTCCCTCCCGCACCTCCGTGTCGCGGCTCACTGCGTTGCGAATAGCGGGCAAGAAAGTAAATTCAGAAATCACCTGAATATTGCGATGTTCTGACTATGCAGCTCTGGCAAGCTTGGCCGGGTGAGCATGAGTGAGCGGCACGGCGTCACGAATCGTCCGACCCGGCCAGCACCGGACCCGATGAGGGGTCTGGTTGGCGGGTTGATGCGCGCACGGTGGGCGCTTCGGTCGGCGCGCTCGTGGCTGCGCGTGCGTTACGTCTGGCTCAAGCCCCGCCCTGGGGACATCTACATCGCCACCGCGGCCAAGGCCGGGACGACGTGGATGCAGCAAATCGTCTTCCAGTTGATCCACGAGGGGCGTGGCGAGTTCGAGCACATCCTCCAGGTGTCCCCATTCCTGGAGCAGCTCGGGACGAAGCCCCAGGCGGAGCAGGTGCTGGCCAGACTGCCCTCGCCCCGCATCTTCAAGACGCACCTGAGCCATGGCTTGCTGAGGCCTCCCGCCAACAGCCGAGTCATCTACGTCACGCGTGCGGCGTCCGACACCCTGGTGTCCTACTACCACCACGTGTGCAGAGCCCATGGCGCGCATCTGGACTTCGATCAGTTCTTCCAGCGGGAGATGAAGAACCGCGGGTGGTCGTCCCACCTCAGGTCCTGGTGGCCGCACAGCCGGGCGCCCAACGTCCTGCACGTGCGCTACGAGGATCTCGTGAGAGACCGCGAGCGGGAAGTGCGGCGCGTCGCGACGTTCCTCGCGCTTCCACTTCCTCCAGAGCGACTGCCGGACATCCTGGAGAAGACGAGCTTCGAGTACATGAAGCGGCACAACGCCCGCTTCGCGCCGCCCATGCCAGGAGGCTTGAGCGCGGAGGGATTCATCCGCGAGGGCAAGGTGGGGAGCGGCCGCGACGCGCTCGATGCCGGGCAGCAGGCCCTGCTCGAGAGGACGCTGGCCCCGCTGTTCCGCACGCTTGGCATCACCGGCAACGAAGTCTGACAGCTGACCACGAGAATAGGGTTGCCAGCATCATGTCTCAGAGCCCCCGTAGCGCCCCTGACCGGTCCGTTTCCCCCAAGCCCAAGCGGCGCGGCGTGTTCCGGCGCCTCGCGCGCGGGACATTGGTGCTGCTCGCCATCGTGGGCATTCCCTTCGCGCTGTACGTCACCTGGGTGTCGCATCAGCTGCCCTCCGTGAGCCGGCTGGGCGAGGAGAACCCGGAGCGCACCAACTACATGCGACTGGCCATCTCCGAGGGACAGCTCCCCGAGAACTTCGCGGTGACCTGGCTTCCCCTCTCCTCGATGTCCAACGCGCTGGTGTGCGGAGTGGTGAAAGCGGAGGACACCATCTTCTTCCAGCATCGGGGCTTCAACTACCGGCAGACGTTGCTGGCCATACACGGCCGCTTGAACGGCCGGGTCGTCGGGCACAGCACCATCACCATGCAGCTCGCGCGCAACCTCTTCCTCGGACCCGAGCAGACCTTCGAGCGGAAGCTGCGGGAGATCCTCCTCACCCGCGACCTGGAGCGCGAGGTGCCCAAGCAGCGCATCCTGCAGCTCTACCTGAACATCATGGAGCTGGGCCCCGGTGTCTGGGGCGTGGGACAGGCCAGCCAGTACTACTTCCAGAAGCAGCCCGCGCAGCTCGACGCCTTCGAGGGCACGCTCCTGGCGGCCATCGCGCCCGCGCCGCGGCAGCCCCTGGAGGGACCGAATCGCGAGCGAGCACGAAAGAAGCAGGCCTCCGTCCTGTGGCGCATGTTCATCTCCGGCCTGCTCGGCCCGGAGCAGTACCAGTCACTGGTCCTCCGCCATCAGGTCCTGTTCCAGGCCCTCGAGAAGGGAGTCCCGCTGCAGGAAGCGCTGCGGCTCCCCACTCCCGCCGACGTGCAGCCGCCCCCCGTGCCATTCCGTGTCGTCACCGAGGAGATTCCCGAGGAGCGGATGCTGGAGGAGTCCTGCGGCTATCGCAGCGAGCTCGGCTACTACACGGGCCCCAACCCCGTCCCGAAGTTCTGAGAGGCAACGGGCGCCCGCGCAGGGCACGCCCTCATCCGCGAGAGCAGGCCTTCACCGACAGGGGCTGGGGCTGGCCTGCCCTGACGGAGGAGTTACGAGGAGAACAGCCGGTGCAACCAACCGGTGAGCCCGCTGGCGGATGGAGCCGGCCTTCCGTCCAGGAATGAGGAGTTACGAGGAAAAGAGCCGGCGCAGCCAACCGGTGAGCCCGCTCGCGGATGGGGCCGGCCTTCCGTCCAGGTACGCGGCGGGCACCTGTTGCCGGAGATCCTCGGGGAGCGTGTGGAACGCATACTCCCGGCCTGGAGGGATGGGCTTGAGCTTCACGCCCCGCGTCTCGGTGAGGTAGTCGTACCCGACGCGCTGAAAGCGCGATTCCGGATCCAACCGGACATAGCGGTCTCTCCGCGCGATGCGGTCCTCCGGCTTGACCATGCGCAGGTGATACAGGCCGTGGTCCAACATCAGGTGCCGGGCCCCCACGAGTTGCTCGGGGTACCACACGCCATGAAACTTCGTATGGCGCCGGCCGCCGAAGGTCATCGTATCAGGAAGAGGAAAGGCGCAGCAGCGGGTCTTCCGGCCCCAGAGGCCATCGGCGCGGTACTGCGCGACGCCGTCCCACAGCTCCCGGTAGCGCATCGCCACGAGGGGCCGGTTCTGCTTTTCCGCCTTGAGGAGGTACTCCGGCAGCCGCGCGAGAAAGCCCTGCTCGAAGCGCTCGTCGGCGTCACCGCAGAGCACCCACCGGGCGCCCAGCTCCTTCGCCCGCCGCAGCAGTCGGGAGCGGTTACCGGGCTCATCCCAGCCCACCTCGTCGGGACGCGGCGGGTTGGTGAGCACGTCGGCCATCTTGGGCTCAGCGGCGAGGATGGCGCGCGTTTCATCCGTCGACCCGTCGTCCAGCGCGACAAAGGCATCCACATGGTCGCGCAGGTGGTCCAGGCACCCGCGCAGGTAGTACGCCTCGTTTCGAAGCTGCAGGACCGCCACGAGCATGGGGTGTCCCATCTCCTATCGCCGCCAGTCGAAGGCGATGCGCTTGAAGCTCTCACCCCAGCCCTCGGGGTTCGCCTGCGCCGACGAGGGGCTGAAGATGCGCTGCGTGTACTCGGGTGAAGGCATCGCGCTGGCCTGCCGCACCTGCCGGGGCTCGAGGGACAGGTGGAGGATGCGCATGTCCTCGAGCGGAAAGAGGTACGTGTCCGTCATCATGAGGCGCACGCGCAGGTTGTCGTCGTCACCGCCCCACTGGTCGAAGCTCTCGTCGTAGCCATGGATGGCATTCAGGCGCTCGCGGGCCACGCAGATGGAGCCGTAGATCGTCACGGGTTCCGTGAACGCCGTCGCGAGAGAACCTCCGGCGGACTCCACCTGGTCGAACGTCGCGAAGGCGACGTGGCCGAGCGCCGCCGTACCGGGGTTGGCCGCGATATGCGCGAGCGCGATGGCGGGCACGTCGGTGACGAAGGCGGACTCGGGCGACATGACGAGCACGTGCTCGCCGATGGCATTGCGCACCCCCACGTTGATGGCGCGACACGGCGGCCGCCAGGGGTGGTCGAAATCGTTGACGATGATGCGCCACCGGATGGAGGGGAAGTCGCGGACGAGGCGCATCACCTCCCCTTCTTCGCTCGGCTCGTCGAGGACGATGACCACCTCGGTGCCTGGCCGGGCGAAGTACGGCGCGTTCAGCAGCAGCACCCTCTGAAACTCCCGGATGCGCTTGAAGTACGGCATGACGACACTGAGATTCACCCGTTCCCTCCACTTCGTGCCCGGAAGCCCCGGACCGCCTGGCGAGGACCGAATGA
Source organism: Myxococcus sp. CA039A (assembly GCF_013336645.1). NCBI lineage: Bacteria > Pseudomonadati > Myxococcota > Myxococcia > Myxococcales > Myxococcaceae > Myxococcus > Myxococcus sp. CA039A. Next base: position 42,300 of record NZ_JABUMQ010000011.1, read on the forward strand.
TACATTTTCCTGAATAGCCGTGTTCACGGCTTTGACTTAATCTACGCGCTTCCCGGCTTCTGCCCTGGAGCACGCCCCCATGCTTGTCGCCCCTGTCCGCTCGCGCCTCACGCGGATGTCACTCCTCGCCGTCCTCGTCTGCGTGGCGGCATCCTGCAAGAAGCGCGATGCCCCCTTCGGGGAGCCGATGGAGACGGACTTCGGCGCGCACCCGCTGCAAGTCACCGCCTCATTCGACGGGAGCAAGCGCTTCGCGATGTGGCTCGACACGTTGGGGTTCGCCCGGAAGCTGGAGCGGGAGACGGGCAAGCCGCTCCACTACACCTACTTCATCAACACCGCGTACTACGACCCCACCGTGCAGGGTGTGGCGATTGATCCTCTCGACGTCCCGACGACGGCTGAAGAGGCCCGCGTGCGGTGGGCCCTCACCCAGCAGGCCCTGAACGAAGGGCACGAGGTCGCGAACCACACGGTCCGCCACGCGTCCGGGCAGACGTGGACTGACGACGCCTGGAGCAAGGAGATCGACGAGTTCCACGCGCTGGTGGAGGCGAACCTCTTCGAGCCCGTCGTCGATGCGAAGGGCAAGGCGGTGTTCCCGAAGTGGGAGCCCTTGAAGACGGCGGCTGCGGGACAGCCGGGTGCGCGGTGCGGCGCCGACACGGACTGCCAGGGCAGTACGTGCCTGCACCTGACCGAGGACGTGGGCGTGTGCAGCACGACCTGCAATGCCAATACACCCTGCGTGGCGGGATTGGTTTGCGGGAGCCCGACGTGGACGACGGCGACGGACGTATGCATTCCCCCTCCGGCCTTCCCCGTCGAACATGAAGGCAAGGTGCTGTTCGACGCGGAGGGGAAGCCCCAGCGAGACAACCTCCGGCCGTACCGGGTGGTGGGGTTCCGCGCGCCCTTCCTGCACTTCAACTCAGCCCTCTACCGGGTGCTGTCCGCGCGCGGCTACGCGTACGACAGCAGCCCGAGTTGGAAGCTCGGCCCGCCCAGGCGCATGACGAAGGAGCCCGGACTGGGAATGGTTCAGTTCCCGCTGATGTGGATGAAGGGCGCGCTCACGTACTCGATGGACGACGCATACAACTCGAAGGGGGGCACGGGAGCGCAGATGGAGGAGGACTACCAGAAGGCCCTCCACGCGGCCTACGAGGACTTCGGGCGGGTGCCGTGGAACATGGGCCACCACTTCGCGCTGTTCCGGGGCGGCGACTACTGGCGCGCCATGCAGAAGACGCTCACCTACGCCGCTGCGGGCTGTCGGGATGAGACGGGGGCCCGCCACTGTCAGGAAGTGGAGTTCCCCTCCTTCCGCGAGCTCGCCGAGAAGAAGATTCCGAGTTGGGACGCCACTGCGGCGTCGAAGCCGTGACAAAAAGGTGAAGGCCCTGGACTTCTCGGCTTTCGCCTAGGAGTCAAGGGCCTTCGATGGTCGGGGCGACAGGATTTGAACCTGCGACCACTTGCACCCCAAGGAACCCCGGGGGCCGTCCAGTGGTTATCAGCCCTTCACAACCCTTCGTAAATACTCGGATTTATTGGCCCGGGATTGTCCAGCCGTCCCATCCAGTACCCCGGGACACCAAGATTTTTGCTGCTAGCTTGCTGCTGAGCCCCGCCCCGGCGGTGCCGGCGACCTCGGGTTCTGGCCGACTGCTGACCGTCCGGGAGGTCGCGGAGCGGCTGGGGGTCTGCCGGGCCACCGTGTACCGGCTATGCGTGCGAGTCGAGCTGCCCCACGTCCGCATCTCCAATGCGGTGCGGGTGGAGACTCAAGCCCTAGAGAGATTCATCCGGGAATCTTCGTCGTAGAGCTGAATGCAGGGCAGTGCCCCTCTACCTTAGCTTGGCGAACAGTGACACGCGGTCCCGGGGGCGTCCGGATGGGTCGCGCGCGCTGGGGAGCGTCGACTATCCTGCCGCAGATTCATCGAGCGGCGTTACCGGGGGGAGCCCACGCTCGTAGGGTGCATGCGCGGCACGTGTCGCGCGGAACGACCGTTCTCCCGAACAGCCCGGTCCGTACCGCCCTGTCGTCAGGATGGAGCCCTCATGTCGAACTTCCTGGTCGGACCCGACACCATCATCCCGGACATCAAACGGCTCCTCGAAGAGTCCTACGTCATCGAAGAGGGCGGCCGGGACATCCTGCCGATCATCAAGGAGATCCTGCAGAACGCGAACGATGCCGGCGCTACCGAGCTTGAGGTGCGTTTCCATCGACAGGGCTTCGCGCGTTCCGAAGTGGGCAACGAGCTGCTGGCGGACCCGGCCATCGTCTGCCTGAACAACGGCCGGTTCCGGAGCGCCGACGCCTACGCGCTCGGTTCGATGTCGGTGACGAGCAAGACGAGCGACTCCACAGCCATCGGTCGCTTCGGGCTCGGGAAGAAGGCGGTGTTCCACCTGGCGGAGGTCTTCTTCGCGCTCGGCCGCGCTCACGGAGGGAACATCCAGTCGCTGTGCATCAATCCCTGGACGAACCCCGACACGGGACGGGACATTTTCGAGCGGGAATGGAACGCGTTCGGGCAGGAGGATCAGGAGCGCATCATGGCGCTGGTCGACGAGCGCTGGCTCCATGCCCAGAACTGGTTCGCGCTCTGGTTGCCCATCCGCGTCGACCGCACCGGGGCCACCATCCGTCGATGGTTCCCGGACGTCACCCGCCTGACCGAGCGGTTCTTCGACGACCCCGCAGGCGTGGCGGCGTTGCTGCCGCAGCTCTCGTCCGTCCAGCGGGTGCGCATCACCTTCGCGCCTTCGCCGGGCGCGCCAGCCGAGCGTGAGCTCGAGCTGCGGCGCGTGGAAGGAGATGCATTGACGTTGCCGTCGCCCCCTTCGGAAGGAGCCCTCCGGCGCGTCCGCATCTCCTGGCGGACCGCCGGGACCGAACGGGAGCTGGTGGCGACGATCAAGGATTTCCGCGAGCCCTCGGACGCGCTCGTCCAGAGTCTCCAAGCCAATCCTCATTGGCCCAGCCGCCTGACGCAGAAAGGCATGGATTACGCTCCCGAGCCGGAGAAGGCCGTGTGCCATGGTGGAGTCACGATCCTCCGCGAGCCGTCCAGCACCGATGGGTGCGGATCGACGTGGGCCTGGGCGGTCTTCCTGCCTCTCGCCGAAAACAAGCTCCAGGTGGCAGGCCCCTGGCGGTGGCGCATCTGGTTGCACGGCTACTTCTTCCCGGACTCCGGCCGCCAGGGACCGTTGGGAATCGAGAGGCCGCTGCCCACATCCGAAGACGCGCTCGCGGATGACACGATCCGGATCTACTGGAACGCCCACATCCGTGATCGAGCGACGTTGCCCTGCCTGCTCCCTGCCTTGAAGGACGCGCTTGAGGGCGTGGAGACGCCTCACGCGGAGGCGCTCGTCCAGGCCATCTGCGGGATCGCTGAGCTGGGGCCACACTCCGCGGCGCTCGGCCGTGACTTCGCCCTGGTCTTCGGCCCGGAAGGGGACGCGATCACTGCGTGCAGGCTGGTTCCCGCGAAGCGGCGGATCGTGGCGCTGCCGCGGCCGAAGCCGACGGAATGGCAGGCTGCGCGGCTGCTCCTCTCCGAGCTGCAGAGGATCACGACCGACACGGAGATTGTCTGGTGGGAGGTGCCACGCCTGGGCGCTCGCGCCCCCGGGGGATTGGGCAAGGAGGAGTGGATGCACCTCGTCTCCTCCGAAGATATCGCCAGGTCCTTCATTGAGCGCGCCGCAATCGAGTACGTGGCGAGGTGCATCGAAACACTCGCCGAGAAGGAACGGGCCGAGGTCGCGCGCGCCATGCTGCGAAGGGGCCTCTCGCAACAGTCCAAGCGCCAGATCGAGCCAGAGGCATGGCGATGTGTGGTCGCGTACCTGCCTGGCAAGTGCCTCTTCCTGCCGCTGCTCACGAGAGACGAGATGCTGGAGTTGCTAGCGCTAGAGACCGGGGTCCTCGTGCTGCCACCGGACTTCGAGGTGGACGGGAGGCGCAGCCCCGAGCTGATCCCGTCCGATGTGGCCTCGCTCCTTGAATGGGCCGGCAGGCGGCTCAAGGAACGCAAGGAGACCGCCCGGCGGTTGATCCGGGAGGTCGTCAACGCCTACGGCCTCTCCCGCGCACTGAACGATCCGCAGCTCGCGAAGCTCCCCGTCATTCCCGTCCTGTCCGCCCGCGAGCCGGGTGTCTATTACATTGACTTCGCCACGTTCGATGCCGCCCTGCGCCAGCGCTGCTTGTTCGTGGGCAGAGAGGTTTTCCGCATTGAGGTCCGGGGAGAGCTCTTCCGCGCGCTCGGTGGACATGTCCATGACGTGCTCGTGGTCGAGGAGCCCGATTGGATCGAGGTCCTCCAGGCCCAGCGGCGCGACGTGCCCGCCCTGAGCCTCGCAGCCGTCATCGACCTCGTCGCAGCGCCGCAGACCCGGCTGTCCGCCAACCGTGAAGACCGACTACCTCTGCTCAAATGGATCCTTGAGCAGCCCCCAACGAAGGGAGAGCAGGACACTGGCAAGAACCAACGAGCGGTGAAGACCCTTCTCTACGGCGAGTCCGCTCTGCAGACGCGCTCGCCTCTCTATGTGCCGCCGAACCTCGACCGCGACGTTCAGGAGCTGTTTCTGACAGCCCTCGCGGGCCTCGGTTGGGCGATGCGGCTCATCCCGCCAGGCATCGCTGTCCGGCACGAGTGGCAGCGCTCGTTGGACATCGAGTACGTCGACAACGGCAAGCTCATCACGCTGCTGCAGAGACTCGACGACTCCGGGTATGCCGAGATGCTCGCGGCGCTGTCTGGGGACCAGAAGCAGCAGCTGCGGAAGCTCCTTGCCGCCCATAAGGAACAGCAGGTGTGGTCGCGGCTGGAGATCCATCCGACACACCTGGGGCTGCGCTCGCTGCGCGAGGCTGTTTTCCGACGCAGTCGCAGCGGAGACTGGCCCGTGCCGGAGACGCTCCGGGATGAGGTCGCGCTCCTCGACGAGGCCGATCCCGATTGCGCCGAGTGGGAGCGCGCGACAATTCAGGAGTGGTCGTCGGCGGCGCAGCTCGCCTACTGCCTGCACGCGCCGCGGCCGTCGCGCCACTGGAGGGAAATCTCGAACGCCCTTGCCTCCGGCGGCGCCGGCACGCTGGACGCACAGAGGCAGGACACGCTGAAGACGCCGTGGCTGCTCGACCAGAAAGGGGGCGCCCTCCCGCCAGTGTCGGTCATCCTGGTGCCTCATTCCGTCGATCAGGCGCTGTGGGCGCTGGACGGTCTCCGGCTCGATGGAGTGATCACCGAGACCGGCCTTCCCTCGGAGGTCAACGCGCATCCGGGCTTCGCAGTCGTGCGGCGGTGGATAATGGAGGGCGAGGAGTCGTGGGCCGTTCGGCTCGTACTCGCTCTACGACGCGGTGGGCTACCGCTCTTGATCCCTGAGGCATTGCCCGGCGCCACGACACTGGACGCCTTACTGAACGCGCGGTGCGTTGAGGTTTATCCCGAGCTCCGCCTGTTCCGGGCGGTGCGTGACTCGAGCCTGGAGGAATGGGCCGACGTGCGGGGCGAGTGCGCCCACCTGGTGTCGGGGAATCTCCCGGTCGAGCGCTTCGTAGAGCTGCTCACGGCGCTCTCGAAGGAGCCCGAGGACCGCGACCTGTGGAGGGACTATCTGCGCGCGGCGGCGGGCGACGCGGCGTTCGCGTCCGCGATCCTGCCCCGCATCCAGCTGCCCAACCGGGAGGGCGCCTTCGTGGCGCCCGAGGTGCTAGCACGCTCCGCCGCGAGCATCGCGCCGCAGCGCCTACTGGCGAGGACCGCCGAGGAGGCCCTGGCCGAAGCCGGATGGTTCAAGGGCGACGAGGACGCGGACGCTGGGCTGGAGCCCGCGGCGGGTGAGGAGGTTTCGGGCAGCAAGCACTTCGAACACTGGTTCAATGGATGGAAGGCCGTCGTACGAGAGCAGAAGCTGCTGTCCGCGCTGTTGGTGCTGCTGGGAGAGCAACCTCCACTGAAAGCGTGGGAATGGGCCGAGCGACTTGACGTGAGCACCCCGCGCTTCGTTCTCGAGCAATTGCTGGGCAACGACTCGGAACTCACTGCCAAGTGGATACAGGAGGTGAAGTACAGCGTGGACTTCGTCTCTCCGGGCAGTCGGGTAAAGGTCCTGTCGCTGACGGGCGCCTGGTTCGACGCAGAGATCGTCGCGCAGTCGCGCGAGGATCTCACCATCTTCGTCGGCCACCTGCCAAAGCTGCGCGAGGCCCACACGAAGCGGCAGCGACTGACGTTGGCGTTCGCACCGGAGTCGATCGGGGCTGAGGAGGCCGACGCTGCCATGCGGCGGTCCATCGAGCTGTTCCTGGACAAGGTCGCGGATCGCAGGGGCAGGGCCAGCGCGTACCTGGGTAGACTGCTGGATCGGCCGGGAGAGGAACGCATCCGGATCTTCCGAGCGAAGATCGCCGGGGAACTCCCGAGTCTTCTGCAGAGCCTCCGCCGCGGCGCGCCCCGCCTCCTTCACGACGCGTTGAATAACCTCGATACCGCGGACCTCGAGCAACAGGAGGCGCAGGATCAGCTCGACACGCTCCTGGCCACTGCTCAAGAGCGCGAGCGGAGCCAGCGATGGAAGCATCTTGAGGAACGCAAACTCGCCGTCAAAAAGGCCCGCGGGACCGTGGAAGCGCTCGTGTTCCAAGACGGGCCGGAAGCCCAGGAGGTCCAGGCCTATCTCCTCGAAGTCCTCCGGCGCCGAGTCTATGAGTACCAGTACCAACCGGAGCAGGTACTCTTCGAGCTCGCGCAGAACGCTGACGATGCACTGTCCCAGCTTCCCGGTGCGGTGCCCGACGCGCCGCTCCAGCTACGCTTCGACGATGCGGAACGGCGCATCGTCTTCATCCACCGCGGGCGCGCAATCAACGACACCCTGGGCCTGCAGCGCAGCGATCCGCGCTACGGCCCGTACAGCCGTGACCTCCTCAACCTACTCAAGCTGAACGTCAGCGACAAGGATCCCGCGACGAACACGGGGCACTTCGGCATCGGGTTCAAGTCCGTGTACCTGCTGACGGACAATCCACCAGAGGTGGTGAGCGGTTCCCTGTCCTTCCGGATCCGCGCCTGCCTCGCACCAGAGCGCTGGGATCCCCCGGCCGACCTGCGCGCGGAAGGGGACCGCGGAAGTACCGCGTTCCGGATCCGCGTCCGAGACGAAGAGCTGTATCGGCGCGCCACCGCTCAATTTCGGCGGTACGGCGGGCTGCTATGCGTGTTCTCCCGCGCCGTCCGCGAGCTTTCGTGGCGGGAGCAGTCTGGGGAGTCGCAGGCGCGATGGAAACCGCGCGAGCTGGAAACAGGCTGGCTGGAGGTCGGCGACCTCCAGGTATCCTTCGAGCGCGGCGAGGCGGCGCGTCGTGTTCTGGTGATTCGCAGCCCCCGGGACGAGCGCCTCGCTATCGCGCTGGCGCTCTCCGGCCGAGGGGTGGAGCGGTTCGCCGGGGACCTACCTACGCTCTGGTGCACCGCTCCGACGCGCGTGCGCTGGGACGTCGGGATCCTCATCAACGCGCCCTTCGAGGTGGACGTCGGGCGGACCAACCTCGCGAACGACAACCTCGGGAACGACAGGCTCTTCCGGCTCGTCGGTGACTGCGTCCAGGAGGGGCTCTCGCGACTTTGGAAACGCGTAACGAGCGATTGGGGCGCGCTCGCAGCGGAACTCGGTGTTCCGCGTGATCGCGAGGACGGCTCGTACGCGCTCTGGGAAAGCGTCTTCGAGCTGTTCACTCATCCACGGCTCGCCGCGAACGCCCAGGCACGAGAGGTGTTGCGAGGCTACGTGCGCTTCCTGCGCGAGGAGGGACTGGCCGCACTCCCCTCGCGCCTACCGGGCGTGTGGCGGCGCTGCCTCGCGCCGCAGGACGTGCGGTGGGCCCTGACGGCCGAACTCGACGAGGTGTCTGCGGGACCGGGCCATTCTACTTCCCGGTTCCCCTGGCAGACCTTCAGTCGCTGGTCCTGGATCCGGGCTCGGTTCGCCCCAGGGACGGTCGTCTCCTGCCGGGTCGGAGAGGTCCTGTCCATGCACGGAGATCAGCCGGCTCCCGGGAAGCTCGGCTTCCCGGACTTGCTGGACGGCGCTCAGGTCGGTGGCGTAGTTGGCCCCGAGCAATCCACCGAACTCGAAGTGCTGCGCGCCTTGAGTGACCAGGGTGTGTTGCCGCCGTCACTCCTCGAAGAGCACAAGCAATGGGCGAAGTCCGCCCGGTTCTTCACCGAGGACGGGGGAAACCGGCCTGCCGCCGAGCTGCTCCTGAACCCCACCAAGGAGACCCGCGCCACCTTCGAGGGCTCAAGCGCGTGGAGCGACGTTGAGGAGGAACTGCTGCGCGCGGCCTTCGCCCCGGCGAGCGCGCGTCTGTCGAGCAGGTACGAGACGGCGGCGCTCAGGTACTTCCGATTCGCCCGTCACCGGTTGGACGCGGACTCCAGGCAGCTCGCGAAGTGGGCGCAGGCCGCCTCCACCCAGCAGGAGCGGCGCGCGGTGCTGGCGTACCTGCTGCGCGGGCATCTCCGAACCGAGCTGACGAAGATCCTTCTCGCCGAGGGACTACGGTGGTGCCAGACGGCTCAAGACCTGGAGGCTGTGACGCGCGGGACCGACCTCAGCCAGACGCAGCTGGCCGCGCTCCTCTTCGAGACCGCCGTGACCGCGTTGCTCGCAGCGCGGCTCCAACAGGCGGCCTTCTCATTCTCCGATGTGGATGTGTATGACGAGGACGTCAATGAGCAGGAGCCACCTCCGCCAGCGGAGCCACTCCGGTTCGCGAGCCGGGATTTCGCGCAGGCAATCGCGGCCTGGTGGCGTGATCACGGCGGGGAGTGCGTGGCGAAGTACGAGGAACAGATCTATCCCTCCGGCTGGGACCGCCAAGTGTTCAAGGAGAGCTTGGCAGAGGAGGCAACGACCCCGCGCTCGCGCGACGCCTGGCTCACGTTGCTGACGCTCGGTGCGTGCCACCGCTTCGGTCGTCAGCACCGTCCCCAACACCGAGGCTTTCTCGAGAAGCTTCGGAGCGGAGGGGACGGTTCCTGGTGGGAGACCATCTCACGGGAGCAGTCCCCCTCCGAAGCCTGGATGAGGATTCTCGACGAGTGGATGGCGGACCAGGTCGCGCACGAGACGTACTCGCTCTGGCTGGGGCTGTTTCCGGCGCTCTACTGCTTCAGCACGTTCCTGCCCACCTACGCCCAACTGCTCCTGAACGTGGACCGCGCCGCCGGAAGCGGACTGTTCGACATGCAGCTCCACCTGCGTCCTCGGGCGAACCCCGCACTGTCGGGCTCCGGCCTCGACGCCCCGCCCATCGCGGGGACGCTCGGACAAGGGGCCAGCTTTGTGATCCGGGAGCTCGCGCGTCTCGGGTTGATCGAGCCCCAGGGCGACCTCCAGGAGCTCTGCTACGTCCCCTACAGGAGCACGCGCGCGCTCGTCGCGTACCTGAGCGGCTCAGCGGTACCAATGGCTGATGATTGGCGAGAGCGCTCGCGCGTCATCGCGCGCTGGAGCCGGAACAACCTCGCGGGCGGAGATCCCACTTTCGCTCGATGCTATGATCTGCCGATGTTGACGCTGTACGACCGGGCGCGCATGGACGCGTCCGTGATCGCCCGCATGGTTGGACTGGAGCCATGACAACACCGAGCGCCTGGACCGAGAAGTCAGCCGTCGTCCACGACAGCCATGGCCGAGGGCAGGTCCTCCTCGATCGGGGAGAGACCGTCATCGTCCGCTTCGACGACGGCATCCACGAGTGCCTGCGCGGAGAGCTGAGGGTTATTCCGTCGGCGGAGACAGCCAAGTGGTCACCGCCGCTCCCCGTCGTGGTCCATGCCCTGGCGCTCGCCATCCGATCGGTGAACGAGCGCTGGGGCGTGTTCGCGCGCTCGCGAATTGATCTGCTGCCGCACCAGCTCTGGGTCTGCAAGCGCGTCTTGGAGGAGTGGCCCACCCGCTGGTTGGTCGCGGACGACGTGGGCCTGGGAAAGACCGTCGAGGCCGGGTTGATCCTGCTGCCGCTGCTTGCATCAGGGCGCATCCGGCGCCTGCTCGTCCTGGCTCCCGCGAGCCTCGTCGAGCAGTGGCAATCCCGGCTCCGAGAGATGTTCGACATCCGGTTGGCGCTCTACACCTCGGCCGCAGACACCGCGAACGGTGATTTCTGGGGAACCCACTCAATGGTCGTCGCCTCCGCGCACACCCTGCGGATGGACCAGGGCGATCGCTGGGACCGCCTCCTGGAGGCGGAGCCGTGGGACATGGTGATGGTGGACGAGGCGCACCACCTGAACGCGGACGAGCGGGGAATGAGCCTAGCATTCCAACTCGTGGCCAAGCTCCAGGAGCGGCGGCGCATCCAGTCAATGCTCTTCTTCACCGGAACACCGCACCGCGGAAAGAACCACGGCTTCTTCTCTCTGCTGAAGTTGTTGCGGCCTGATTGGTTCGATCCGAGGAACCCGCCCGAGGAGCAGTATGCGCGGCTGCGCGACGTGATGATCCGCAACAACAAGCAGGTCGTCACCGACATGGCGGGAAAACAGCTCTTCACCCCCATCGTCAACCATCGCGAAGTCTTCTCGTACAGCCCGGAGGAGGCTGCCTTCTACGAGAAGCTGACCCGGTTCATCTCCGAAGGCCGTGCCTACGCCTCCACCATGGGTCAGCAGGACGAACGCAGCGTCATCCTCGTTCTCATCGCGATGCAGAAGCTCGCGTCGAGCTCGATCGCGGCCGTGGCCCGCGCACTCCGCAACCGCCTTGCGCGCCTGAAGGCGAGGAACGAGGCGAGGCCGTCCGAGGAGAAGCTCAGAAACGCCGCGGACCGCCTCGCGGAGCTGCGGCAACGCGATGACCCCTCCGAGGCGGACGAGCGCGCGGCGCTGGAGGAGCGACTTGCCGGGTACGCCACGGATCTCATGCTACTCCCGAACGAGATCGCGGCGATTGAAGAGCTGCTCGCGGTCGCCTCGATGGTCAAGCGCGAAACCAAGGTGGAGCGCTTGAAGGACCTCATCGGCACCTCCCTGGCGGGTCAGCAGGTGCTGCTCTTCACCGAGTACAAGGCGACACAGGCGCTCGTCACCTCGGCCTTGCTGGAACGGTTCGGAGAGGGGTGCGCGACGTTCATCAACGGGGACGGCTACCTTGAGGAGGTGCGCACCGCGTCGGGAGGAATGACGACGCTGCAGTCCAAGCGCGCCGACGCGGCCAAAACGTTCAACGAGGGCAAGGTTCGCTTCCTCATCTCGACGGAGGCTGCTGGCGAGGGCATCGACCTGCAGGAGCGCTGCTCGGCGCTCATCCACGTCGATCTGCCGTGGAATCCGATGCGCATGCACCAGCGCGTCGGCCGCCTGAGCCGATATGGCCAGCGGGAGCCGGTGCACGTGTTCAACCTGAGGAACCCCGACACCCTCGAGAGCCGGATCTGGGAATGCCTTGAGCAGAAGCTCCAGCGGATCTCGCAAGCGTTCACCCGCGCGATGGACGATCCCGAGGACATGTTGCAGCTGGTGCTCGGGATGTCACCGCCCGGGTTGTTCGAGCAGCTCTTCGCGGACGCGCCGAGAGCTGTGTCCCGCGAGAAGCTCTCGTCGTGGTTCGACGCCCGAACCGCGGAATTCGGGGGCGAACCGGCGGTCCGTGTCGTGGAGAAGATGGTCGGCGCCGTGTCGAAGTTCGATTTCGGGAGGACGGTCGCCGAGATCCCACAGGTGGACCTGCCAGATCTCATTCCGTTCATGAAGGGACTGCTGATCCTGGAGGGACGGAGGCCGGAGCAGGAAGGAAACCGGCTCACCTTCCTCACGCCCGACGGCTGGCGCAAGGAGGACTGGAAGCTGGAGGCTCGCTACACGGGGCTGGCGTTCGAGCGGCTGCGCACGCACACCCAGGACAGTGTCGCCGGGGTCGGGCACATCGTCGTCAACCGGGCGCTCGAGGTTGGGGAGAGGCTGGAGCATGCACGGGCCCGGGTCCCGGGCCTTGAGTCCATGATTGTCATCATGGCGGTTCGGGACAGGGTGACGGATGCCTCGGGGGTCGTGAGGAAGGTTGTCTTCGGTGTCCAGGTGAAACCCGAAGGTCCCGCAATGTTGGAGGACTGGGAGCTCATCAAATCGCTCAACCTGATCCTTGAGCGTCCGGTCGCGCTCGCGCGTACACAAAGCAGCGATAGTCTGGCGGGCTCCGAAAGCGCTGATGTCGAATCCCTTCACAGATGGTTCGATCAACATCTGCAGAAAGAGCGCCTTCCGTTTCGCGCTCCCGAGAGCGAATTGATCGCGGTGCTGATTCCATCCGCATGAGCTATCCACGCCGCCCGGAGGCGCTTCGTGCGTGCTGAGGGTCTCCACGAAGCGCGGGTTCTTGAACCGATCGCCCTGAGTTCCCTGACTCCGAAGGGCATCGCCCCCGGACCGGTGGCCGAAGAGTTGTGCACCGGCCGCCCTACCGGTGAAGTTGGGATCCGCGCGCCCCCCAAGAAGACGAAAGGCCCTCCAGTAGCGGCAGGAAGGACTTCCTGCGGCGGCGCGCCCGGGTGTGCGAGTGGGGGCCGAGCTGGAGCTCGAGGCTGCCTCGCACCCGGCGCCCTGCGCCAGCCAGCTCAAGAGTGAGTGCACAGATTCTTCTGTCGGCACTCAAAGGCGTGGCTTTGGTACAACCACCAGCATGGCGCACGGCGTAGCCTCCGAACAGCTGGATGAGATTCTGGCCCTTCAGCTCGTACTTGCGTGGGCGGGCGAGTCCCCCGGCGGTCAGCAGCCCCGGCTTGGCTGGTGGAAGACGGACCTCGTCGACCCGGACGGTGGCGGAGACCTCTGGCGCCGCCTGCTGCCTCGCACGCACCACTGGGCCGGCCTCGACGCCGCCCGCCGCGCGGCGCGGCGCGTCGACGAGCGCCTGCGCCGCGAGAGTGGTCGCGCGGACGACATGCGCACCCTCTTCCACTTCGGCTTCGAAATCGACGAAGCGCTGGACGAGCGGCTCGCTCACCACAAGCTCGAGGCGCACCCGCCCGTCGAGGTCCTCCCACTCCTCCAGGTCACCGGTGCGCCGTTCGACCGTGAGGCCCTCTTCGCGCGCCTCTCCAGCCCCAACCTCGACGTCGCGTACAAGGTCGCCGCCTTCGGAGCCCGGCAGCTGAAGGCTCGCTCCGAAGAGGGGCCCGTCTTCCAGGCCCGGCGGTTCGCCGCCGTCATGCTCACCGAGCCTCCCGCGGCCTATCCGCTTTCCTTCATCCTCTCCGAGGCGGACCGTGGCGAGCGCTGAAGTCGACTCGTTCCACACGCGCATCCTGCGACTGACGCTCGCGGTGCAGGAGTCACGGGCCTACTGGGAGGCCGTGGACCCGGAGGTCCGTGGCCCGGCCCGCGTCGAGCGCGCGTTCTCGGAGCGCTGGTTCGGGAACAAGAGCCTCGCCCGGGTGAAGCTCCTCCTCGCCAACTTCGCCGTCCGCTTCGACGCCTACCCGGACGCGCTCGCGGCGCTGCGGCGCTGGCGCCCGGCGGACCCCGGCACCCGTCCCCTCCTGTGCCACTGGCACATGCAGCTCGCGGACCCGCTCTACCGCGCCTTCACCGGTGACTGGCTCCCTGCCCGCCTCGTCGACGGCCGCAAGGAGTTCGACGCCGACGCCGTCGCGCGCTGGGTCGGCGCGCGGCCGGACGCCGACTGGGCCCCCGCCACGCGCTATGGGTTCGCCACCAAGCTCACCCGTGCAGCCGCCGAGGCCGGCCTGGTCTCCACCGGTAAGGCCCCTCGCTCCGCCCTGCTTCCTCGTGTCCCCGACGAGGCGCTCGGCTATCTGGTCCGCCTCCTCCAGGTCGTCACCCATACCGGTGGCTGGGAGGACAATCCCTACCTCCGCTCGGTGGGGCTCACGCACGACGCGGTGGATGCCCGCCTGCGGAGGCTTCCCGATGTCACCTACCGCCGCATGGGCTCGCTGGTGGAGCTGAACGCGAGCCCGCTGGGAGCACTCGGATGACAGACGACCTCTACCCTGGCGAGGGGCTCGCTGGCGCCGTCATGGCCCTGGAGCGGGACCTCACCGCGCCCACCGGCCCGCGCATCAGCACCATGCGCAACCACAACTTCGCCATTTTGGTCTACCGGCCCGACAAGGAGTTCCAGCTCCGCCAGCTGCTCCGCACGATGATTGGCCGGCTCGAGGCCGAGCACTGGGCCGTCGATTCCCTGGCGCTGCACCAGGTCCTCTTCGAGCGGCTCCGCACGCGGCTCGGAGCCGAGGAGCTCCAGTCCCTGGTGGAGCGGGAGCGCCGCCTCCACGCCCGCTCGCCCGAGCGCGCCATGAACGACCTCCGGCAGCGGCTCGCCGAGCACATCGACGGGCCGGGGGGGCTCGCGGCGGACATCGAGCAGCGCATCAAGGCCTTCCGCGAGCGGCGCCCCGCGGACCCGGACCGCACCCTGGTGCTGCTCGGCCGCACCGGCGCGCTCTACCCGTTCTTCCGCTCGTCCGCGCTGCTCAAGCACCTGGGCGGCCGCACCGACAACGTGCCCGTCGTGCTGCTCTACCCCGGTGAGCAGCGGGACGGTGGCCTTTCGTTCATGCAGGAGCTGGAGTCCGACCGCGACTACCGGCCGCGCATCTACGCCTGAAAGTGAGCCTTCCCTTGAAGATCTCCGACCTCTTCGCCCGTGACGTCACGCGCGACATTCCGCCCGTCGTCTACTTCCACGAGCAGAGCCCCGAGAAGCTCGCCGACGAGGTGAGCGAGTACATCATCACCGGCGGCTACCCCGAGGCCGACGAGCGCCACCGCCGCGTCCCCCTGGGCATCCACGAGCAGTACGTCCGCCTGCTCAACAACATTGCCCGCGAATTGGACAAGAAGCCCGGCCCGGAGCTGCCCGCCTCGTGGATCTCCGGCTTCTACGGCTCCGGCAAGTCGAGCTTCGCCAAGCTCCTCGGCCTCGCGCTCGACGGCCGCCCGCTGCCCGACGGCCGGAAGCTGTCCGCGGCCCTGCTCGCGCGGGACGATTCGCCCAACCGCAAGGCGCTGGTGGACGCGTGGGAGAATCTGGCGCGCAAGGTGGACTCCCTCGCCGTCGTCTTTGACGTTGGCGGCGAGGCAAATGACGGGGAGCACATCCACTCCGCCGTCGCGCGGATGGTGCAGCAGCGGCTGGGCTACAGCACGGACCCGCTGGTGGCGGATGCGGAGCTGCGCCTGGAGAAGGACCAGCAGTGGGAGCACTTCCTCGAGGTGGCCCGGCGGACGCTCGGCCGCGAGTGGAGCGAGGTCCGCGCCACGGCGCGCGCGGATGAGCACTTCTCCCGCGTCATCAGCGTGATGGAGCCGGCGACCTACTCGGGCACCATGGCCTGGTTCGACAGCCGCGTGGGCACCTCGCGCCACACCGGCCTGAGCTCGGCGGAGACGGTGCGGAACCTGGAGGCCATGCTCGCGCGCCGGGCCCCCGGGAAGACGCTCTTCATCGTCGTGGACGAGGTCAGCCAGTACGTCCACCAGAACGACGACCGGATGCTCAAGCTGCAGAGCTTCGTCTCGGAATTGGGCCAGCGACTGAAGGGCAAGGCGTGGCTGCTCGCCACCGGCCAGCAGAAGTTGGAGGAGGCGTCCACCAACGTCGCCATCGGCAAGCTGAAGGACCGCTTCCCTCCGTCGCTCCGGGTGCACCTGGCCACCACCAACATCCGGGACGTGGTGCACCGGCGCCTGCTGAAGAAGCACCGCGACGGCGAGCCGGAGTTGCGGCGCCTCTTCGGCCTGTACGGCGCGCAGCTCAAGCTGTTCGGGTACGAGTGCGGCGGCCTCACCGAGGAGGACTTCGTCGAGGTCTACCCCATGCTGCCCGGGCAGGTGGACCTGCTCATGGCGTTGACGACGAGCCTCCGCCAGCGCTCCACGCGCACCCAGGGTGACGACTACGCCATCCGCGGCCTCCTCCAGCTCCTGGGCGAGCTGTTCCGCGAGCAGAAGCTGGCCTCCCGGGCCGTGGGCGAACTCGTCACGCTCGATCTCATCTACGACGTTCAGCAGACCGCGTTCGACTCGGACGTGCAGGCGGCGATGGCGCGCATCCTCTCGCAGCAGGCGCTCGCCGACGATGCCTGGGCCCGGAGGGTGGTGAAGGCCATCGCGCTGCTCGAGCTCAACAACGACAAGACGAGCGTCACCGCGGAGCTGATTGCCTCGTGCCTCTACTCGAGGCTCGGCGACGGCAACCCGATGAACGAGGTGAAGCCGGCGCTGGAGCGGCTCCGGAACCTGAACCTCATCGGGTTCTCGGAGAAGGAGGGCTATAAAATCCAGAGTTCAGCCGGGCAGGAGTGGCAGCGCGATCGCGAGGAGGTGCAGGTCAGCATCGACGACCGCCACCGGCTGGTCCGCGAAAAGCTGGCGGAGCTGATGCGCGATCCGGAGCGCCCGCGCCTGAAGGGCCGCGCTTTCTACTGGACCGCGTACTTCTCTGACGGGCGGCAGCTGAAGGACGAGCGACTGCTCAACGCAGGCGACGAGGCCGCAGTGACGCTCGACTTCCGCTTTCTCTCCGGGAAGGCGGACCGCTCCCCCACCGAGTGGTCGAAGCGCAGCGCCGAGAAGCAGCTCGAGGATCGCATCGTCTGGGTCGCGGGCGAGAGCGAGCTGGGCGACACGCTCAAGGAGCTAGGCCAGTCCCGGGGCATGATTGCCAAGTACGCCCCCCGAAAGGCCTCCATGTCCAGGGAGCGTCAGCGGCTGCTCTTCGACGAGGAGATCCGCGCCGAGGACCTGGAGACGAAAGCCCGCGCTTTCGTGGAGCGCACCTTCGTGGAAGGCGATCTCTACTTCCGAGGCCAGCACCAGCCGGCGAAGGACCACGGCGGCACCTTCAGCACCATCATGTCGGCGGTGGGCAGCGCGCGCCTTCCTCAGCTCTACACCCACCACACCGACGTGGCGGTGACGGACAGGGAGCTGGAGCAACTGCTTGCGCCGACGCTCGCGGGAGTCTCGCAGAAGTTCCTCGAGCAGGGCCTGGGGCTGCTCACCCAGGACGGCGGCCACTTCCTCCCGAGCTGCCAGGGCACGGTGCCCTCGGCCATCCTCTCGTATGTCGACAAGCACGACGGCACGGCGGGCAACGTGCTCCTACAGGACTTCGCGCGCCCGCCCTACGGCTACCCGCCGGACGTGGTCCGCGCGTGCCTGCTCGCCCTGCTGCGCGCGCGCAAGGTGAAGGTGAAAACGGAGGACGGCACCGTCCTCACCTCGCCCATGGACGCAAGCGCGCGGGAGGTGTTCCTCCAGATCACGAAGCTCAAGCGTGCCAGCCTTTTCCCCAATCGCGACGAGACGGTGACGCCCCGGGACAGGACCGCGATGCGGCGCTTCTTCGAGCTGCTCGGCAAGGACGTCGAGCCCATTGACGAAGCCCTGGCCGGCGCCGTCTTCGAGCACTTCGCGCCGCTCCGAGAGAAGCTCCGCACGCTGGAGCAGCGCTTCAGCCTGCTGCCAGGGCGGCCGGCGCCGGAGGAACCGCTCCAGAAGCTCGCCGCCGCGCTGGAGTCCTGCCGGCGAGTACGCGACATCGATCCGACGGTGCGGGCCCTCAAGGAGGCGCTGCCCGCGCTGCAGGAAGGCGCCCAGCTCCTCAACCGACTCCACACGGACCTGACGGAGGAGGTCATCCAGCGCGTCCGGGCCGCCGCGGACGTCCGCGACCACCACATCCAGCAACTCGTCCGGGACGGCTCGGCGGACGCGGTGGCGGAGGACGTCAAGGCAGTGGAGGCGCAGCTTCGCGGGCGGAGGCCCTGGGTGGACTTGGGCTCCATCGACGCGCCGCTTGAGCGCATCCGCGCGCACTACCGGCTGCGGCGCGGCACGCTGCTCGAGGACCAGGAGAAGCGCGCCGAGGCGGTCCGGGCCCGGCTGCGACAGCGGGCCGGCTTCGAGAAGCTGAACGACGACGAGACGCACCAGGTGTTCCGGCCCATCGGACAGGCGCTGGCGCGCAGCTCGCCCGAGGTTATTGCCCCCACGCTGTACGAGCTCCAGATGGACTTCCGCCAGCGGCTCGACAAGGCGGCGGAGAGCGCGGAGGCCACCCTGGACGAGCTCGTCTCCGCGAAGGACCAGAAGCCAGTGGTCCGGGTGGAGCTCAACCTGCGCGGGCGCGAGGTGGCAGACACGGACGAGCTCGGGCGTGTGCTGAATGAGATTCGCGAGCGTGTCACCCAACAGCTCGAGCGCGGGCACAAAGTGAGGCTTGGATGAACGGCAACCTGTCGGCGCGGCTCACCCCTGAATCCAAGGCGGCGCTCCGGAAGACCATCCGGGACCTCCGGGTCAAGCTCCTCGAGGAGCTTCGCGGGTACGCGGAGCAGCGATACCTGCTGAATGTCCCTTCCACGAAGGCAAGCCTGTCCCAGGCGATGCGAGAGCGGCGGCGGCGGCTGGAGTCCGCGCTCGCCGAGCGCGCGGCGGAGGAAGGCGGCACGGCGGAGGCCCGGAAGCGGGCGATGGACAATGCCATCAAGGAGGCGGGCGCCACGCTCCTGAACCGCCTGGTGCTCATCCGTCACCTGGAGGCGGTTTGCCTGTCCCGGCCGGCGGTGGTGACGGGCGGGTGGATGAGCCTGGGCTACCAGCAGTTCCGTGAGTTCTCGCCAGGATTCCTCGAGAACGAGACGCAGGGCTACGGCGTCCTGCTCCAGCTCCTGTTCGACGAGCTGGCGGCGAGCCTACCCGGCCTGTTTGGCGAGGTGGGCCTCACGTCCCTCTTCCCGCCTTCGCCCGCCACGCTACGCGCCGTCATCGAGGCGCTCGACGAGGTGCCGGCCGAGGCCTGGCGCGACGACATGACGCTCGGATGGGTCTACCAGTACTGGAACGACCCGGACCGCGAGGAGCTGGATGCGAAGCTGCACGAGCGCGGGAAGCTGGAGTCGCATGAGATTGCGTCGAAGACGCAGATGTTCACCGAGCGGTACATGGTGGAGTGGCTGCTCCACAACTCGCTGGGCCCCACCTGGCTGGCAATGTGCCGTAAGAATGGGTGGACCGCGGAGGTAGAGCAGCGCGGGGTCCTCCAGTCCCTGGACGAGCGCCGGGCAGAGTGGCGGAAGAAGCGCGAGGCCGGCGAGGTGGCGCTGGATGCGCTCATGCCGACGCAGGGGACGCTGGAGGAGTGCTGGAAGTACTACGTGCCCCAGCCGCTGCCTGACGACGTGGTGAAGCATGCCCCTGCGTCCATCCGGGAGTTCAAGCTGATCGACCCGGCGTGCGGGAGCGGCCACTTCCTCGTGGTTGCCTTCGACCTGCTCGTGGAGCTCTACCGCGAGGAAGCACGGCACCGGGGCGAGAACTGGACGGACCGGCAGATCGCCGAGTGGATTCTGGAGAACAACCTGCATGGCGTGGACATCGACCCGCGTGCGGTGCAGATCGCTGCGGCGGCGACCTTCCTCAAGGCCCGGACGCTCGCGAAGGATGCATCGCCCAGGCAGGTGAACCTGGTTGCTCCGGCGTTGCGGCTGTCGACGCTCGACCGGAAGGACCCGGCACTGCTCAAGCTGGAGCGGGATATCGAGGTTGAGACTGGCATCCCGCCGGAGTTGACGCGGCAACTGATGGAGGTGCTCAAAGGAGTGGACCACCTGGGCACGTTGCTCAAGGTGGGCGATGCCGTGGACCGCGCCATCGAGTCCTACGAGGGCAAGCTCGGGAAGGCGCGAAGGCAGGGAGACCTGTTCGCTGGGGTGGAGGAGCAGAAGCGCACCACGTTGGAGAAGAAGGACGCAAAGAAGCTCATCCTTGACCGACTGAATGCGTTCCTCGCAGACCACGCTGGAGAGGAGGATCTGGGGCTCAGGCTGCGAGGCCAGCAACTGACAGCCGGGCTCCGGTTCGCCAGCATCGTCCGCGATGGCGAGTACCACCTGGTCGTTGCCAATCCGCCGTACCAGGGCACGTCCCGGATGAAGGACGCCGGGTACATTGCGAAGCACTACCCGCGCGGGAAGTCCGACCTGTACGCCGCGTTTCTGGAACGTGGTCTGGACCTGTGTCGCCCCGGCGGAGCATCCGCAATGGTCACGATGCGGAGCTGGATGTTCCTGAGCGGGTTCACGGCACTACGCGAGCACTTACTTCAGACGTACGACCTACGAATCATCGGAGACGTGGATCGCGGCGCCTTCGAAGAGATCCCTGATGAGGTGGTCGCTACCACGATGTCGGTGTTCAGGCATGTGGCTCCGGCTACCGGAGCGAGCGTCGCGATACAGCCTACACCGGTTAGCGACAAGTCACGCGATAGCAACCGCACCGCCCGGAAGCGCGCTGCGTTGCTTACACAGGTCGCTCGCCATGAATTCGGTGTGCCGCACCTTGGCTCCGTCAAATCGAAGCCACTGCTGTACTGGTGGACGATTGAGAGATTTGCGCAGTACTCTGCTACACCAAAATTGGAGACGATTGCTCCTGCCGCCAGTGGCCTTGCTACTCAGGACAACACACGCTTCTTGCGGAAACCCTGGGAAGTAGCTCCTCAAGATCTGTTCTGGAGCCGAGAGGAACACAGCCCTCCGCCAAATGCAGCCTGGGTGCCCTACATCAAAGGGGCAGAAGGCAGTCAATGGTTTGAGCCAGTGTCGTTCATCGTTCGCTGGCACAGATGCGCGATTGAGCTGAGAGTATGGATTGAAGATTACAAGCGCGACATTCCTGGTCAGTACATCAAGAACGAACGCTACTATTTTCGCCGAGGGATCGCATTTACTGCTGTGGGAGCAGAGTTTGCAGCACGCTCTCACTGGTCGCCTGGCGTGTTTGGCGCGATGGGGTCGTCGGTGTTCCCTTCGCGCCAACACCATGCCCACATGCTTTGCTTGCTCAACAGCGCCCAAGCACGCGACACGCTAAAGTCCCTCAATCCTTCGCTGCACTTCGAAGTGTCTGACGTCAATCGGCTGGCTTTAGCTCCGGTGCCAGGAGCAGAACTCGTTGCTGCAACGCTTTCGAATGAGTTCGCCAGGGCAGAAGCAGCAAGAGAGACGTCCGTCGAGTTTGCCAGGCCTGGCCCCCATTTCTGGCCTGCCGCACAGGATTGGGCGCAGGGGACCGTCGACGGCACTGAACAATCACCATTTCGGAGCGACAATGAGGCTCAACCCACCTCGACTCAGCACCTCTCATTCCGCTTGGGGGTAGCCCTCGGACGCTTCGATTCAGCTGGAAGCGGCATCCTGCAGAAAGCCCCACCATCTGCCCTCAAAAACGGCATCTTGTTCTGCTCGGACCGGTCGACAATTGATGCAAACGCGCCGCAAGACCTTGGTGAGGAGTGGGCGCGGCGCTCGGGCGACTTCGGCTCCCAAACACTAAACCAGTGGCTGGGTAACGAGTTCTTTGACTACCATCGCAAGCTCTACGAGAACCGACCCATCTACTTTCCGCTGTCCTCGGCGAAGAAATCGTTTATCGCCTACATCTCCATCCACTGCTGGACTGACTCCACCCTGAGTAGTCTCCTCGCCGACCACCTCCTCCCTGAGCAGAAGGCAATTCAAGGTGCTCTCGTCGACCTGCGAAACGCGCGCAACGACCCAGATAGGAGAGCACGCGCCACCGCAGAGAGAAACTACGACCAGCACAGAAAATGGCTGGAGGAGTTGGAAGACTTCATCCGCAAGGTGCAGGAGATAGCCGAGAAGGGCCCTCCTACCCCGGACAGCAGCACAGCCCCCCGCGAGGTAGACGCCTCCTACCGCATGGACCTCGACGACGGAGTCATGGTGAACAGCGCCGCGCTCTGGCCGCTGCTGGAGCCCATGTGGAAGGACCCAAAGAAGTGGTGGAAGGAGTTGGCCAACGCGAAGGGCCGGAAAGACTACGACTGGTCCCACCTCGCCGCCCGCTACTTCCCTGACCGCGTGGACGAGAAGTGCCGGAAGGACCCTTCGCTCGCGGTGGCCCACGGCTGCTTCTGGAAGTACCACCCGGAGAAGGCGTACCAGTGGGCACTTCGGCTGCAGGACGAGTTCGGCCCAGGCTTCAAGTTGGATGAGAAGGACTCGGACGCCCTGCGCGCCGCCTTCCGCGACAAACAGTCCGCACGCGCGATCGAGCTCGAAGCAGCGGAGAAGGCCCGGCGCGAGCGTAGGGCTCGAAAGCAGGACCAGGAGGAACTCGACCTCTCCGAAGCAGAGGGAGCCGAGGGCGAGGACGAGGAGGCTGCGTCCGCATGACCACTCCGTGCGGTCCGGTCAGCGCCTTCCTCGAGCAGAAACTCCTCTCCACGCTGAACGACAAGAAGCTCGTCGTCTGGTTGGACGCGGAGGGCCACTACACGGGCTTCGTCGATGCCCTGCGCCTCCGAGCTCAGGCAAAGCAGTTCCCGGTGCCGGTGCTCGCGTTCCGGGACAGCTTCCTGGAACTGATGCTCGCGCTCGAACACGAGGGCAGCACCATCGACAAGCCGCTGCTGCTCGTCCACCTCCCCGGCTACAACAACCTCCCCGCGCAGCAGAGTCCCAACTCGGTCCGTGGCACGCCCCTGCTCGAACTCTACGAGAGCGCCCACCCCTTCCAGCAGAACCTGGCCTCGCTAGTCAGCGCCGCCGCCAACGGACGCCGGACGCTGCCGGACATCGAGTCCTTCGTCGCCGCTCCCGGGCTCACCCTCGCCGCCGCCGACGCCTGGCTCGCCGATGCAGGCGCCCCCGCGGTGGACACCCATGTGGTGTGGATCTCCGAGCGGAGCGCCCCCGAGCTCGTCAACCTGCTCACCGGCACCGAGGAGGCCTCGCATCAGGGCGTAAAGTCCGCCCTCCGCGCCCGAGCCGAGACGCTCTTCGGCATCGACGACCAGTGGTTCGCCACCATCAATGACCTGACCGAGGCCGTCGTCGCCTGGCTGCTCTGCGTCGAGTTCGTCCACGACCTCCGCCGCGTGCCGCGCCACTCCGACCTCGCGCGCCTCAAGGACCTGCCGCCACAGACCGTCCAGCGGTGCCAGCAGGAGGCCGCCCGGCTCCGACAGCAGCAGCCGGAGCGATACCGGACGTGGGCCCTGGGCGTGGAGCTGTGGCTTCGCGACAAGGAGGACACCGAGCCGAAGGACCTGGGCCGCATCGACACCTTCCAGTTCGAGGCGCTCACCATTTACCGAGGCGCGGTGCAGGCGCTCGCCGCCGGTGATTACGCGCAGGCCCTGCACTGGGTGGAGGCGCACGAGGCAAGCCAGGGCTTCTGGGTGAAGCAGGAGCCTCCGCGCCAGTGGGCCTGGACGCTGGTGGGCGACGCGGCGCGGCTGGGCGTCGCGCTGCTCGGGGCCCCGCGCCCGCTGGAGCACGTCTCCGGGTTGGAGGAGGCCGTCCAGCGCTACACCGAGGCCGCCGCGCCCGTGGACCTGGCCCACCGCCTCTTCGAGCAGCGCCACGCCGCGCTCTACGGGCCGCTGCTTCCGGAGCTCACCGCGCTCAACCTGGCCTTCGAGAAGCTGCGCTTCGCGTGGGCGGACTGGGCGGACGTGCTCGCGAGGGACTTCGCGCGCGTGTGCCGCGAGCACGGCGCCCTGCCCCCTCCGGAGCTGCAACAGCGAAGCCTCTTCGACCAGGCCGTCCTGCCGCTGCTGGGCGCCGGGGAGAAGGTGGCCCTCTTCGTGCTGGACGCGCTCCGCTTCGAGATGGCGCTGGAGCTGCGCGACGAGCTGCTGGGCAGCGGCGTCCAGGTGGACCTGCGCGCCCGGCTGGCCGAGCTGCCCACCGTCACCGCCGTGGGCATGAACGCCCTGCCCCCCATCGAGCGCGACGGCCGGCTCACTCCGTTGGTGAAAGACGGCCGCTTCACCGGCTTCCGCACTGGCGAGGGCACCGTCACCCGCCCCGATGACCGGGTGAAGGTGATGGGCTCGCGCACGGCCGGAAAGGCGCCGCTCCAGCTCCCGCTGGCGGAGGTGGGCCAGACGTCGGTGGCGCGGCTGAAGAAGCGCGTCGAGCAGGCGCAGCTCGTCGTCGTCCACGGGCTCGACATCGACCAGGCCGGCGAGGCCGACTTCGGGGTTCGCGTCTTCGGAGGCATCATCCGGGACATCGTCGCCGCGAGGCACCAGCTCGAGTTGGCCGGCGTGCAACAGTTCGTCTTCACGTCGGACCACGGATTCCTGCTCCAGCGCGGGGTGCGGACGCAGGGGTTCGGCGCGCGCGGGCAGGCGGACCGGCGCTACGTCTTCAGCGACACCGAGCGGATGGACGCGGACCACCTCTGCGTGCCGCTCGCCTCGCTGCACTACGAGGCCCCCGGCTTCCTGGTGTTCCGCGAGGACACCGCCGAGTACGACGTGGGCCGCGCGCCGGGCTCGTTCACCCACGGCGGCAACTCGCTCCAGGAGCGCGTCATCCCCGTGCTGCACGTCTCGCGCAAGCGCGCCGCCGCGGACACCGGCCTGCGCTTCGCCATCGAATGCGAGCCCGCCAGCGCCGCCATGGGCGTGCAGCGGCTGCGCGTGCGGGTGAGTCCCGCGAAGCGGAGCGGACAGGCGCCCCTGGAGTTCGCCAGCTCACAGCCCGTGGACGTGGTGATGCGGGTGGCGGGCAACACGGACGTCCGGATGGTGGTGAAGGACGTGACGGGAGCCGATGCCGTCGCCCAGCCCGGGGGCTTCCGCCTCCGCCCGGGCACGAGCGAGTGGGCCGAGGTGTACTTCGTCCTCGAGGGCGCGGTGAATGACAGGCTCGCGGTGGAGCTCGCGCTGGCGGGCGACCTGTCGGTGAAGGCCTCTCCGCCCACCACCTACCCGGTCTCCTACGTGCCAGCAGCGCGCAAGGAGCCGGAGACACCGGAACCCGCAC